>CAZVFM010000084.1:0-10142 GCA_964626095.1 uncultured Roseivirgaceae bacterium
ATTCTGGCCCGGCAATGAGAATTTTCAAAAATATGCACTCAACAAACTAGAGTTTGCTGGTGACTTACCGATAACGGAACAATTAAGGGTTTCAGTTAAGCCATTTGCAGCTTTTACTCGTTATACGGATTTAGGTGGAAACACCATACTTCCTGGTCCGCCACAGTATTTTCCGAAAGAAAGCATTTGGTTTGCTGGGGCTGCAGCGGAATTAATATTTGATAATTCGCTTACAACCGGCTTGAATATAATTGAGGGAACAAGAGGTAAAATATCTGCCAGACATTACGAAGGAATCACAGATTCAAGAGAAAGTTTCACACAGTTTTCAGTTGACATTCGCCATTATCAAAAAATTCATAAAGAAATTTCATTTGCTGTTAGAGGGTATGCCGGTTCTTTTTTTGGCAGGGCTCCCAAAAATTATTTGTTGGGTGGCATGAACAATTGGATTACTGATTTAAACCGCAACACCAATTACAGGGGCACGGGTAATCCCTTGGTGAGAGAAACCGAAACGGGTTATAATTCCAATCTTTTGTTTTTGGAATATGCAACAAACCTGAGAGGTTTCAACTATGCAACTTTATTTGGCAATCAGGTGATGTTATTTAATGCAGAATTGCGTTTTCCAATTGTAAAATATTTGAGCACAAGTAGTATCGCTTCTAACTTTTTTAGGAACATGCAGTTTATTGGCTTTTATGATATTGGCAGCGCATGGACAGGCGGTTCGCCATTTTCAACCGACAATCGTATAAGCACAGAAGTTATTCAACAAGGCGCATTCAAAGCCGAAATCAAAAATTTCATAAATCCATGGCTCTATAGCTACGGTGTGGGTATGCGAACAGTTATGCTTGGTTATTATTTGAAATTTGATCTTGCATGGCCAGTTGAGAATTATACTGTAAAAGATCCTCGCTTATTTGTTACTTTGGGTTTCGATTTTTAGACCTGACCTTTTAAACAATTTATATGCTTAAATCCATGACTGGCTATGGCCATGCCGACTCTGGCAATGATCAACTAAACATTTCGGCTGAGTTAAGATCGCTCAACTCAAAATTTCTTGATCTAAATTTACGCCTTCCTAAAATATTTCTTGATAAAGAAATCGAAATAAGGAACCTGGTGGCTGAGCATTTGGAAAGAGGTAAAATATCCTTATCGGTAGAATTCACAAAAACAGGCCAGACGGAATTACAGCAATCCTATAATGAAGTCTTGTTTACTGCGTATTACCAAGATTTGAGGAAACTGGCGGATAAAGTTAATGCGCCTTATGAAGGACTTTTTGAGTTGGCGCTTAATTCTCCTGATGTTTTGCAGAATAAATCAGAGGAAGGACCTTCAGAGGAGGAGTGGGCAAAAGTAAAACAGGTAATTGAGTCCGCTATCCAGCAATGCAAGACTTTCAGACTCGATGAGGGTAAAGTAATGGCGAAGAATATGCAGGAGGATATTGCAACAATTGCAAAAGGTCTTGAGCAGGTGCTGGTCCTGGATTCAGGACGCGTAGCCCGAATAAGAGATAGAATTACAGGTAATGTCAAGCAGTTTTTTGGCGAAGAGGGGTTTGATCAAAACAGGTTGGAGCAGGAAATTATTTTTTATATCGAAAAATTAGATATCAACGAAGAGAAAGTGCGGTTGAAAACTCACCTGGATTACTTTAATGATGCTTTAAATGCGAAGGATAAATCTAACGGAAAAAAACTTGGATTCATTGCGCAGGAATTGGGTCGTGAGATCAACACCATTGGAAGCAAAGCCAATGATGCAGCCATTCAAAAACATGTGGTGGAAATGAAGGAAGCCCTTGAAAAAATTAAGGAACAGTTAGGCAACGTATTGTAATACATCATCAACTACAGTTGGAATTAAATACTTACATTTAATTCTGATGAAGGCTCCAAAAAAATTTTATAACATTATTATATACGCTGTTATCTCGGCAGCTTTCATTGGTCCGGGTACCTTGACTACTGCTATTGCAGCCGGCTCTTTATATAAACTTGATTTAGTATGGGCAGTAATACTTTCAGGAATAGCTTGCCTGATGTTACTAGAACTTGCAGGCAGAATAAGCATAGCCACCAATAAAAGTCTGGGCGCATTGCTCATCATTAAATTCGGTGAAAGGGGTAAGTGGATTGCGCTTCTTGTGGGTATTGCTGTAATTTTTGGTTGCGCGGCATATGAAGCAGGCAATATTATGGGGGCTGTAAGTGGGCTCCAATTGTTAAGCGGTATAAAGCCTTGGGTAGCCACGCTCATCATTAGCTTGCTGGTATTATTTGTTTTGTGGTCAGGCAAAAGAAAACTTTTCGGTTTACTGATGACTGCCATGGTTATGCTTATGGGCCTTGCTTTTTGTTGGTTAGCATTTAAAGAGTTTCCAGACTTTGAGAAATTTTTCCAGGCATTCAGAAATATTCATATACCAAATGATGCCTCGCTAATTACCGTAGGTTTGATTGGTACTACCATTGTGCCTTATAACTTGTTTATCGGTGCGGGTATCAGTCGAGGACAGGATATGGTTAGTATGCGCACCGGCCTGATACTATCAGTAGGCTTAGGTACTTTCATTACCCTTTCTATCTTAATGGCAGGTAATGTAGTTGATGGGTTTAATAATTTTGCTGATTTGCAAACAACTTTAAACCATCACTTAGGCATAGGTGCCGGAATTTTGCTTGGTATAGGCTTACTCGCAGCAGGATTTTCTTCATCCATCACCTCACCTTATGCAGCATCCATTATCGCTGAAGACGTACTGCGCTTCAACTCTAAACGAAACATAAAGTTGATTTGGATTTTAGTTTTGCTGGTTGGATTTTTATTTGGCATAAGTGGCTATCGACCCATTCCAATTATTATTGCGGCACAGGCAATAAATGGCTTGATACTGCCTTTGGTCGCAGTTTATCTCATCATACTTTGTAATGACAAATCGTTAATGGCTAATAAATTCCAACATCACTTTGCCTATAATATTTTGCTGTTGGTTGTTTTGGCTATTGTACTGATTATTGGTTTGAACAACATAGATCAATCATTGGCCCACATTTTTAATTTTGATGCGGGGAATTGGAGTGCAATTTTAATAATCGCAGGCTTGATTGTATTATTTGTGATTTGGCATCTTCTAAAAAAGCAAAAATAGTTTATTGTTTTTCAACATTGATATTCAACAATTCAATTTTACTCAATAGCTCCAATTCATCATTTTTATAGAGGTCTTCAAGTGCGTAAAGGTTACTTTTATTGTCTTTAGGTTTGTAATTGAGGTAATCTAAAAATAGAATACCATTTACCTTTCTTGGGTTGTATGCTTTTCTGAAGCGTAAGCCTCCGCCATCTACATGAAATGAGTAAGCCAGGAATTCAATTTGAAAACTTTCTTTATTGAACCAATATATGAACACATCTTCATGATCCTCCCCACCGCCATCTTCTTCAAAACTGATTTCTATCTTATAGCACAGAATGCTGTCCAGCGTAGCTTCTCCAATAAATTTCTTTTTTACCGCAACATCATTTAATCCATATGGTAGCAAGGCAAAATATAGCACAGAGTTTAATGAGGATACATATTTGTTCATCATGGAGTCTGGGGTGATGGTTTTCACTCCATTTATTTCTCTGAAATTATTTTCATTGCTCATCACATCGCGTATGCTATCGGATGTAAGGCGTTCGTAAACAAACACTCCGCCTTTACGATTGGCAATATAATGTCTGTCGCGGAAATCGAACGAAACAACTGAATTAAGGTAAGTTTCTCCACCTGCAGCCTTAATCCCCTCTTCAACTATTTTTTGAGGATCATTTAAAGACTGACTACATGTAGAAAATATGATAAAGATGAAGAGTAAGTACTTATGCATATTTTTGAATGCAAATTAGATTGCAAAGAAATTATTGTAATGTCATAGAGATGACATGCCCTACATTAATTTTGATAAAGTGCTTATGTATCTTTCTGGCACCTCGCCAGTGGTAGCTGTCTGGTAATCTTTATAGCTGCAAGGTACAATACTGTTTCTTGCATATTTTCTTCCGGGGATATTTACCGGCACTTCCATCCACCACTTTTCGCTGAGCTTACTTTTGTAGAATATTATGGTCTCGGTTTCTGTAGGCATAGACACAACATATTTGAGATAATCGTTGCCCTTAAAATTTTTTTCTTTTTTGCGATTATAAAATCCTTCAATGAAATACCAAATCATGGTGGCAACTACCGATGCAGTTTTCTTCAGGTTATCATCAAAGTGTGGGTTGTATTCGTAGAAACCAGCACTACTCAATTTCTCATTCATTCCTGCGTACCAGCAAATTTGGCAAGCCTCTTCTCCACTTAGTCCAAAGGCCTGGTTGCGTGCATTGCCGGGGGCATCATTAGATTTAATAGCCGTGATATCAAAAGATAACATATCTGCATTACGAATGGGGGGCTCCATCTCGGCAAGGTTAGCACGCATAAGTCCTATGCGGTATGCATCAAAATTCAATTTTTCAAGTACTGCTACCGATAAAGGGTCTATTAAATAACTTTGGTACGCCAGGTGCGTGTAATTAAAAAGATAATTGGGCTCGTGTAAAAGAATTTTATTAATGTGTTGTAAATGCGCGGGCATGCTTGCACCATCTTCTAAATCAAGAAAGGCATCCACATTAAGCAGACTGATGAGCTTACTCATGTCATCATAAGCCTTATACTGACCATAGTCCAAATCATGAGAGCCACCAATAATGATGGGAAGAATATCCTTCTCGATCAGTATGCGACAAACTTCACTGATGCGCGTATATGTTTCATCCAGGTCTAGTCCAGCTTTAAGGTTGCCGAGGTCGGCAATACGGTACCGGCCAGTGCCCTTTTTAAGTTCGTATAATTTTCTTCTGATTTCGTCTGGTCCCTTTGCTGTGCCTTTGTTTATAACTGTTCCGCGTTCTTCGTTTACACCAATTATGGCAATATCAAGCCCATCAAGGCCAGGCATTTTGTCTGTATATGCTTTAATATTTTTAAAGAAGGCATTGTTATGCCTTATGTCAGTATATGCGTGTTCATCGATGGGGGAAAAGAAAATGGTTAAATCCATAATTTTTAAATATCGGTGAAGATAGAGAGAAATAAAAAGGGAGAGAAGTACTTCTTCTCTCCTGATTAAGATTTAGGCAAAATTCTGAGTGCTAAAGCCTATAGGCATAAGAAATGGAAATCAGATAATCGGCAAAGGCTGCATCGCCATGCTGATAAGTTCCGGTAATTTCTGTTCTTCTTTTATCCAAAACACTTTGTGTGCGGTTTCTTTCTACGGCAATTGGCCAGTTTAATCCAAAGCTGTGTTTTCCTGTCATATAATTTATCGCGGGCTCAACAGAAACGATGTAACCCGGCCTTCTGAATCCATCACTTTTTCCAAAAACATCATTAACCGGAATACCCTCATATCGTCCTCCTAGAAAAAAGCTGAAGTGTTTGTAGGTGTATTGGCCACCCAAGCGAAAAAGGAATTGATCTGCAACGGACATTTCATTAGATAAGGGGATACCATTGACAAGGTTTTGACTGCGAAGAGTTCCATTAGTATTGCGCGGATTAAACATGTACATACCTGAGGCAAGCACGTGTACATTGTGGGCAACTTGTTGTGCAAAATCAAACTCAACAATGGCGCCTGTGCCGCCATCGCCCAACTGAATGGATTGGTCAACTGCTGATAGTACTAAAGTATCCTGTCCTTCAGATCCTCTTTTATGGAAGAAGTCTTTGTAATTGTAATTACCTGTTGGCAGTTTAATACCCAATCCCATTGTAAGACGTGTGGTATTACTATATGGTGTTACATTATAGTACCCACTGATGCGCATATCACCTAAACCTTTTGAAGAAGTGTGATACCGTTCTCCACTGTTATTTCCCTTGTGCTCGTACATTGATGAACGATCGATATAGAGGTAGGGAATGGTAATTGATGCATTCCAACGTTTGCCAATAGTATAGGCAACTCCCAGCAAAACAGAGTTATCATGATTAATTACCTGGGTTCCATTATCAACCCGATTTGTTTCTTCTTCATGACCCCTGAAATGTTTATAAGATTCAAAGTAACGATAATTAAGTGCCAGTTGCCATTTACTGCTTGTGCCTGTGCTGTCGTAGTTCAATGAACAACTCGACATATTTCTTACCGCAACGCAACCTTGTGCCTTAGCATTTTGCACACATGCAAGCAATGAAAGTATAATTAATGAACTGTATATAGATGTTTTCATTTAGTTTATTTTTTTAAATAAGATGTATTTTCACAATCCCCATGAAGGAATTTGAAAAATCAGATATTAAATAATTAAATATAAGAGTAAGCAGATATGCGTAGGGCTTATCCGCTATGTACTAAAGTTTGTGTTGCTTTAGTTTATGTAAATGAGAGTAATTCGGGTGGAGGTGAGGGTATACGTAGCCACACATTGGTTTTGTATTCAATAACATCTGAGTAGATGATTGACATACACCAACCTTGGTGGCGAATCCATTGCGAAGTGTTGCTTGAAATAAAATCTGCAGAAAACTTAGAAAGGAAGAAAAAGGAATTTTGCTGCTCGCTGGTTTGTTTAACAAGGTTTTGAACTGCTTTATTATAATGACCAACCCTTTCGTTTTTTATGCATATTATATAAAGCGTATCAGCTTCGTGTTTTTGTTTTACAAGTGAGAATGATTCTCCATTGTGTTCGTATTGACCGCTTATTCTTTGGTAGCCTATATTGGCAATGGGATATGGTAAAGTCAAGGGTACTTTAACAAGTAAGGTTTCGCCCTCTTCGTATTTATCTTCATCCAATTTTTTATTGAGTTTGCTTATGGCGTCTTGCTTAAGCCCCCAAAAAATGAAGTAATACCCACCTGTAGTAAAAAGAAGGAGAAGTAAGAGTGATATGGCTATGGCTTTTTTCAGCATATTATCAATAAGCGCATACTAAAAGTAAGTAGGTTAAGCTTAATTTAAAAACTACAAATAAAAAAAGCCGACTTTTGTGTCGGCTTTATGTTTTTCAAACGGTTGCGGTTAGCCACCGAAATCGTCAAACCTGATATTATCTTTAGGTATGCCCATATCGTCAAGCATCTTTAATACAGCAGCATTCATAAGCGGAGGTCCACACAAGTAGTATTCAACTTCTTCTGGTTCCGGATGATGTTTGAGGTAGTTGTCAAACAGACTTTGGTGGATGAAGCCAACGTAACCATCTGCTTCTCTGTCATCCAGACTTCTTTTGATCTTCCAGTTGTCTTCTGGTAATGGTTCTGATAATGCTATATGAAAATTAAAATTTGGAAAATCTTTTTCGATGTTGCGGAAGTGATCTATATAGAACAACTCTTTCTTTGAACGACCACCGTACCAGTAAGAAACTTTGCGGTTTGTTTTCTCGGTATGGAACAAGTGAAACACATGTGCCCTTAATGGAGCCATACCTGCTCCACCGCCAATGTATATCATTTCACGCTGAGTCTGGTTGATATGGAATTCACCGTAAGGTCCTGAAATGGTGACTTTGTCGCCAGGCTTTCGTGAAAATACATAAGAAGAACATATACCCGGATTTACATCCATCCACTTATTATTGGCCCTGTCCCATGGAGGGGTAGCAATACGAATATTCAGCATTACAATGTTTCCTTCAGCCGGATGGTTAGCCATTGAATACGCACGAAAAATGGGCTCATCATTTTTCATTTTGAGATCCCAAAGCTTAAACTTATCCCAATCTGACTGGAATACATCCGGCTTATGACCCAGTTCCGGATGAGGAGCAATGTCCATCGTTTTGAAATCCACTTCAATTTGTGGTACATCTATTTGAATGTAACCACCTGCTTCGAAATTCAGGGTTTCACCTGCTGGTAGTTTTACAACAAACTCCTTAATAAAAGTAGAAACGTTATAATTAGATACTACCTCACATTCCCATTTCTTGATACCAAAGATTTCTTCGGGTACCCTGATGTTCATGTCTTGCTTCACTTTCACCTGGCAGGAAAGGCGCACATTCTCCTTTTTCTCTTGACGGGTCAAATGACCAACTTCGGTGGGGAGCACATCTCCGCCACCATCCTCAACCACACATTTACACATGGCACAAGTACCACCGCCACCACACGCAGATGGGAGGAATATTTTCTGAGCTGAAAGTGTAGAGAGTAATGTTGAGCCTGCTGTAGTTACTATGGCATTGTCTGAATCGCCATTAATGATAATTTTTACCGGGCCCGACTGCACCAGTTTAGACTGGGCAAAAAGCAGCAGGAACACCAACATCATGATAACCAGTGTGAAAGCTACGATCGAAGTAATGACTAATGTGGACATTTAACTCTGTTTTGTTGGGTTACAAATATATTGAGTACTTGCTAATTGGCACAGGATTAAGCGGTTTTTATATATCAGGTTTAACAAGA
This sequence comes from uncultured Roseivirgaceae bacterium, assembly GCA_964626095.1. Lineage (GTDB taxonomy): Bacteria > Bacteroidota > Bacteroidia > Cytophagales > Cyclobacteriaceae > DAOLDI01. Next base: position 8,483 of record CAZVFM010000084.1, read on the forward strand.
GCTAATGATTTTTGTTTCTTCTCAGCTAGCTAGCCTTTCTGCCTCCAAAAAAGGCATGCTTGACAGATTTTCAAAATTGTCGGGCCAAAGTACAGGACTTAAGATTGCACTTTCAGCCCAATCGGCCAATGTATTAAGACTTACCACTCCGTTAATATAGTGTTTACCCTTTCCGGCATAACCTTGATAGATTTCCTTGAATGCGGTCAAAGCTACCCGCAAGGGGACCTCATCACTCAAAAGCAAGGCGGCTTGGCCATCTGAACTTAAAAATGAATCAGTATTTTGAATGAGCTTGCGGTATTCGTATCGATAACCAAAGGATAGGGCCGAGATGTCGGATAAAACTGCCGAAGCCGTAGGTCTGCTGCCTGCCCCCTTGCCTACAAATAGCTGTTTTTCAGAAAAAGCGCCTCTAACACTTACTGCATTGTATTCATACTTTATTGGATAAAATTCATGATCACTCTTTACAAACTGCGGAGCAACCAAGGCGTGAATTTGATTGGTTTGTTTAAATGCTCGGGCAACAAGTTTGATAGCATACCCTTTTTCTCTTGCGTAGTCGAAATGACTTTTATTCAGTTTGTCAATCCCAAAGCATACTATTGATTCAGGATTTACAAAAACACCGAAGGCATGTGCGATGACTATACATAATTTGTATCGGGCATCGAAACCTCTAACGTCCAGACTGGGATCTGTTTCGGCAAAACCCAGGCGCTGAGCTTCTGCAAGTGCGGTATCATAATCCATGCCTTCTTCAAAAATTTTGGTAAGGATGTAGTTGGTTGATCCGTTAAAAATTCCTTCTACCCTTTGAAGTAAATCATTGTCGTAATACTCCTCAAGATTTCGAATGATAGGAATGCTTGCACACACTGAACCTTCATATAAAACAGGTGTATTGTATTTTTGCTGCAGTTGATAAATTTCTTCTAAGTTTTCTGCGAGCATTTTCTTGTTTGCAGTAACTACAGCTTTACCCCGCTTTAAAGATTCTTTCAGAATTTCGAAGGCAGCATTTGCATCATCAATCAGTTCAACCACTACATTAATTTCATCATCATTCAAGATATCATATTTATCGTATGTAAATAAGGCTTGATCTGCACTGCGTTGCTTGTTGCGATCTTTTACACAGACCTTTTTTATTTTTGTTTTGAAACCTTGTGTATGATGAAGTACATCGTACAACCCTTGTCCTACACAGCCAAAACCAAATATGCCCAGTGTTAAATTTTTTCTCATGATTCAATAGTTGTTTTAGCTCTTGTATTCTTTATTTTTTGAAATGCTTGTTCGATATCTGCAATCAAATCCTCAGCATCTTCAATGCCACACGATAGTCTTATCAGAGAATCTGTGATACCGGATTGCAAGCGTCTTTCCCTGGGCACAGATTTGTGCGTCATTTGGGAAGGATGACACAACAAACTTTTTACGCCACCCAGGCTTTCCGCGAGTTTGAAATATTGTGTGGAGGTAACAAATTTTACAGCAGCCGCTTCGGTATCTTCTTTAAGTCGGAATGATACGATACCGCCATACAGACCTTTTTGCTGATGCCTGGCTACGTCATGGTTTTTATGAGTAATTAATCCCGGATAAAACACTTCGGCAACCTCATCTCGCTGTTCAAGGAATTGCGCAATTTTTA
>CAZVFM010000085.1:0-10137 GCA_964626095.1 uncultured Roseivirgaceae bacterium
GGTTTACCTATAGGGTAGGGAATTTCAAATTTGAATACACTTCCTTCATTTTCCTTACTTTCTACAGTAATTCTACCGTTTTGAAGTTCCACCAGTTGCTTAGAAATAGTGAGTCCGAGACCTGTGCCGCCATACTTACGGGTAATACTTTCATCGGCCTGGCTAAAACTCTCGAAGATATGATCAAGCTTTTCTTGTTTAATGCCGATGCCATTATCTTTAACGATAAACTCCACAAAACAAACATCACCATCTTCTTTCAACAGGTTGGCACTAATTTCAATTTTACCGTTATGTGTGAATTTTACTGCATTGCTGATAAGGTTTATCAACACCTGATTTAATCTTACCGGATCTCCAAGCAATACCCTGTCAAGTTCCGGGTTAATGGTATAAACGATTTCATTGTTTTTTTCGCTCGCCTGGAAACCGAATGTACTGACCACCGAGGGTAACAAATCAAATATATTGAATCCAATTTTTTCAAATTTCAATTTGTCCGATTCAATAAGCGAAAGGTCAAGTATATCATTTATAATAACCTTTAAGTTCTCAGCCGAGTATTTGATGGCGTTCAGGTAATTGGTCCTGTCTTTCTCATTAATTGTTTTGCCCAGAAGATTAGTCATCCCGATAATTCCATTGATTGGAGTACGGATTTCATGACTGATTTTTGCCAGGAATTGTTGTTTAGCTCTTTGTGCTTTAAGAAGTTCTTCAGCGTGTTTTTTACTTTGAGAGATATCGCGGCAATCAAGAATGAAGCCTTCAATTCCTTCTTTATGCTTTAGATTAATTGAATTATACTCAAGATAACGGTAAGTTCCATCTGAACACCTGAACTGAAATTCTACTTTTTCGAAATAAGGTTCAGCTTTACAGGCTTCAAATTTTTGCATGAAAGCCTCAAGGCCTTCAGGAAGAATGTAATCAAAAAAGTTTTTGCCAACTAAGTTTGAGTAGCCAAGTATTTCTTCTACTGATGGGTTATGATAAAGTAATGTTCCGGCATAATCTATAATAACAATGATATCAGAACCATCTTCAACAACTGCCTTGTAGAATGAGCCCTTTTCTATGTATGAGTGAATGGTGTTCATAAATTATATCCCCGAAGCTTCCATTTCTTTCAGGTACCTGTAAATGGTCGATTTGCCAATATCAAGTTTAGCTGCAACCTCTAAAACATTATTATCATGCTTATCTAAATAATGTCTTATAATTTTGTAGGTATATTCCTGCAAAGACATTTCGTTCATTAGTAATTGTGCATTTTTATTCAAACTATTGAAGGTGATATCCTCAGGTTTGATTTCATTATTTGTACACATAACTGCCGCAAGCTCTATTACTGATTTGAGTTCTCGTACATTACCGGGGTAGGAGTAATCTAACATTTTTTTCTGCGCTTGTTCAGAAATAGTTAGCGCGGGTAGTTTATTCTCAGCGGCAAATTGGTTAAGCAAATGTTTTGCAATAAGCAATACATCAGAATTTCTTTCTCTAAGTGGGGGTAAATGAATGGATAATCCGAGCAATCTATAATATAGGTCTTCTCTGAATTTTCCAGCTTTTACTTCTTCTGCAAGATTTCTATGGGTTGCAGTGACTACCCGTGAATCAATTTTTATAACCTGGTTGCCACCAATTCTGGTAACTTCTTTTTCTTGCAAAACCCTTAATAATTTGGCTTGAAGGTTGGGGTCCATGTCGCCAATTTCATCTAAGAAAATAGTACCTCCGTCTGCTTCTTCAAATTTCCCGGTTCTTCTGGTTATAGCACCTGTAAATGCACCCTTTTCATGTCCAAATAATTCGCTTTCAATTAGTTCAGCAGGTATGGCTGCAATGTTAACAGCAACAAAGGGTTTATTTTTTCTTTTGGAATTGTAATGAATGGCTTTGGCGATGAGTTCTTTACCCGTACCTGTTTCACCAGAAATGGAAACGGTGATATTAGTAGTAACTGCCTTTTCTAGAAGCTCAAAGATTTTCTTAATCGCTGGACTATTACCAATAATGCTTTTTCCGAACTCGTATTTTTGGGTGATCTCTTTTTTTAGATGATCAATTGTTCTGACTAAGGATAAATTGTTTCTTGCATTTTTGATTGAGTTCAGTAGTCTGTCTTTAGTTTCTTCGTCCTTGGTTATATAGTCGAAGGCACCGGACTTCAGTAGGGCTACAGCAGTTCCAATCTTTTCTTGTGCTGAAATAATTATTACCGGAATACTGGGGTCAAATGAAAGAATTTCCTCCAAAACCTTTTCGCCAGAAATGTCGGGTAGGGTATAATCAAGTGTTACAATGCTTGGTTTTTTGTGAAGATTGGCAATACAATCTTTGCCGTTACTGAATGTTGTTATTGCGTAATCAGGATTTAGCTCCAATACATATTTTATAAATTTGGTATATAAAGGATCGTCTTCAATAACAAAAATACTGACGGGGTCTTTTTCGTACATACTTGATGTTTGTATTAAACTACTAATTAAGATAAATTTTTATAACTTAAGCATTAATTAATTGAAGTAATAAATCACTTTATGATTGCAGAATTTAAGGGTTTAAGTAGTGAAGAAACTGAAAATATGCTAAAAGCGCCTATTCTTATCTGCTTACTTATCGCTGGTGCAGATGGTACTATTGATCAATCTGAAATACAAAAGGCCATCAGTATTGCCACCCAAAAGCGTTATAAAGCAAAGGATACTCTTAAAAGCTACTACAAAGAAGTGGGGCTGGATTTTGAAGACAAGTTGAAGATTATCATGGCTTCCTATCCTATTGATTCGGAACATCGTAATCAGCTGATTATTAATGAATTAAAATTACTCAATACAATTTTAATTAAGCTTGATAACGACTTTGCCATAGATATTCACCACAGCTTCCAGGAAATTGCAAAGGCAATTGCCGAGTCGTCAGGAGGCTTGCTTGGCTTTAACAAGGTAGATGCTGCTGAAGCCGAATTAATAGAATTGCCAATGATCAATAAGCCTTGAAATTGAATGGCTGAATTTCGGCATTCGGTGTATGGAAGTAGTGTGGTTCCTTTCAGGATAGTGTTTTTTATGTGGCTGGTTTTCTCAGTTGAAGTCTACGCTCAACTTGATTTTAGTTTTCTGGGTATTAAACCCCGCGTCCTCTTTGGACTAATAGGCGTAGTAACCGCTCCGCTTATTCATGGAAGTTTATTTCATCTCTTGTCAAATACTTTTCCGTTGCTTTTTCTGGGCGCAACATTATTTTTCTTCTATGAACGCATTGCAGGAATTGTTTTTTTTAGGTCTTATATATGGACAAATCTTCTGGTCTGGATTTTCGCCAGAGATGCCCTTCACATTGGTGCAAGTGGAATAGTATACGGACTCGCCACTTTTCTTATTTTTTTTGGTCTATTCAGAAGAGATTTTCTTTCATTGTTTATTTCGATAGTGGTTTTTCTTGTTTACGGAGGGGTGTTTTATGGTATATTGCCAACACAAACTTCGGTGTCATGGGAGGCCCATTTGGCAGGTGCGCTGGTAGGTTTGTTCAGTGCTTTTGAGTTAAGCAGGATAAGAAAATTAAGCTAAAGCATTCAATGGATAGTCAGGCAGCCGCAATACTAAAATCACTCAATGCCGGTAGTTATGAGCCGGTTTATTTTTTACAAGGTGAGGAAGTTTACTTTATTGATTTGATTTCAGAATATATTGAAGCAAATGTCCTGGCTGAGCATGAGAAGAGTTTTAACCAAACGATTTTATACGGAAAAGACACGAATATCATTGGCATTTTAAATCATGCCAGACGATTTCCGATGATGGCTGAGCGACAAGTGGTAATGGTTAAAGAAGCTCAGGATATTACAGACCTGAATAAAGAGCAGGGTGCAAAACAATTGCTTGATTATTTAAAGAATCCGGTACCAAGCACCCTATTGGTCTTTTGCCATAAGCATAAGGCTTTGGATAAAAGGAGGGAGTTAGGAAAAAGTGTAGATAAGCTTTGTGTTTCGGCCACCTTTAAAAAGCTTTACGACAATCAGTTGCCTGCATTTATTTCATCTTATGTAAATGAGAAAGGTCTAAAAATAGAAGATCAGGCCGTTTATATGATGGCTGAATACGTGGGAAATGATTTAAGCCGACTTACCAATGAAATTGATAAGATACTTATTGGTAAGCCCAATCTATCCCATATTACTGTTAATGAAGTAGTACAACAAGTAGGGATAAGTAAGGAATACAATATTTTTGAGTTACAAAAGGCCCTGGTCACCAAAAACTCAATGATGGCCCAAAAAATAGCCTTGTATTTTTCTGCCAATACCAAAAAGAACCCCATGATACCGGTAGTGGCATTCTTGTACGCTTTTTTTAGTAAACTATTGGTAGCTGCAGCCAATGGAAGCAAAACCGATAAGGAAATAGTGTCAGTGCTTAAGATCAATCCTTATGCGGCCAGGGACTATGCACAAGCCCTCAAAACATATTCTTTATCCAAGATCATAGAAAATATTGCCCTATTAAAGGAAGCGGATCTTAAACTAAAAGGGGTGAATAGTACCGATAATAGTGAAGGCTCTTTCCGGGAACTGGTTTTTCGACTGATGTTTTGATTTTTCAAGTACTTAAAGTGTTACTTTTAGTAAGAATACTTTACTCCTCATAATCGGTTATTTACTATTTGTCTATGCATTTGTTAATTGAAAGAATCCAAAAGTGCTGATACAATCTTTTTTGCTGATTCCACGTTTGAGTATGATAATTGCTTTGAATTATTCATAGCTTTGAATTAATGCGGCATATTTTTTACGCTTTAGGGTTTTGATCAGATATATTTTTAACCTTACAATTTTATTTTCCCTTTGCAGTTTATGTATCAAATGCATGACTGGAAGCATGAGGTATCTGCTAATTATTGTTTTCTTGCTTTGTGGTGTTGCGCAGGCGCAAAATCCTTATTCCCTTACCGAAAAGGAGCAGGTATTCCGAAGTGGACTTGATTTTATAAATAATGGAAATTTTGCTGCTGCAAGAGAGGCATTTGACAGCTACCTGCGAGTACCCGGAACTGATGGCTTAAAGATAGCCGAAGCTGAATACTATAGGGCCTTTGCGGCATTGAAGCTCTATCATCCTGACGGAGAAAAACTGATTCAAAGGTTTTTAGAAGATCATCCACAAAATCTACGGGCTGCTTTTGCCTATTTTGACTTAGCCAACTTTTTTTATGATGAGAGAAGTTACGCCAAAGCGGTAACCTATTACAAGCAAATCAATTACGGTATACTTAACCCTGAACAGTTTAGTCATGCGAAATTCCGTTGGGGATACAGCCTCTTTAATCTTAGAAAGTTACCCGAAGCCCTGGAGCAGTTCAACTTTATTAAAGCCCAGAATAACCAATTCAGTGCAGCGGCATCTTATTATGCAGGTTTCATTGAGTATGGTGAAGGCCAATACGATAAAGCCTTAGATGATTTACGCAAAGCTGCCCAAAGTCCTGGTTATGCCAATGTGGCCCCCTTTTTAATAAGCAGTATTTATTATAAGCAGCAAAAATACGATGAGTTGATTGCTTATGCTGAAAGTCTTGCACAACAAGGAAGGGATGTAAACGATCAAGCGGAAATCAATCTTTTAGTTGCTGAAGCATATTTCAAGAAGAAAGATTACTTGAAAGCTGCAGATGCGTATGAGAATTACTTTAGCAAAAAGAAAGATGCTGAAAGTCCCGCTTATTTACGTGCCGGGTTTTCTTATTATATATCAGGTGATGATGCCAAAGCACTCAATTATTTCAAGCGCTCAGCATCTGACAAAGATTCAACCGGTTTTTATGCATCCTATTATATGGGCATTCTTCATCTTAAGCAAGGAGAGAAGCAACAGGCATTGATTTCATTTGATAATGCCAGAAAGTTTAAGGCAGATAAAAATCTGGTAGAAGAAGCTACTTTTCATTACGCAAAAGTTGCATATGATCTAGGCAGGACTGAACCCGCCATAGTTGAATTAGAAAATTACCTGAGTGAATATCCTAATGGAATTTATGCTAACGAATCTAAAGAATTACTTTCTCAGGCCTATGTAAACGCTAATAATTACAACAAAGCCATTGAATACATTGAGTCATTGCCAAGAAGAAATCCCAATCTTGACAGGGCCTACCAAAAGGCTACTTATTTAAAGGGCGCTGAGCACTTTAATAAAGATGAATATGCTGAGGCTGTAGAATTTTTTCAGCGATCATTAAAGTACCCAATTGACCCACTGTACCAAGCATTGGCCAGCCTTTGGTGTGCTGAAGCTTATTCATTGGGCAAAAAGTATACTGAAGCAGCCGAGCAATACCTTATCGTACTGGGCATACCTTCACAGCGCGATTCAGAAGCTGCAATTAAAGCAAGGTATGGATTGGGCTATGCATACTTTAACAATGAGGTGTATGACAAGGCATTGTTACAGTTCAAAGAATTTATAAACAAAGTCAAACCAACAGATCTCAATTATGCTGATGCCTTGCTACGCTTAGCCGATTGCTATTACGTAGCAAGAAATTATAATGATGCCTTAGCCAATTATCGCAAGGCCTTAAGTTCCAAAACTATCGATGCCGATTATGCGCAACTTCAGGTGGCAAATATTCTTGGTATACAAAGAAAATATGAAGAAGCAGGTACGGCATTTAGTCAGGTCATTTTAAATTATCCACGTTCTAGATTTATAGATGAGGCCTATTTTCAAAAAGCCCAGTTTGAATTAGAGAATGGAAATTATTCAGCTGCATCATTAACATTAACACAATTGATTAGCACCCAGCGCAACTCAAAGTTTTTACCCTATGCGCATATGCGTAGAGCAGCCGCTTACTATAATTTAAAAGAGTACAACAACACCATTGCTGATTACGCCAAGGTGCTGGAAGATTTTTCTTCACACCCTGTGGCTGCCGATGCCCTGTTACCTTTACAGGAAGCTTTGAACCTTCAAAATAAAGGTGCGGAGTTTGAAAAGTATTTAACAGCCTATAAAAATGCCAATCCGGATAAAAAAGGTTTTGAGGCGGTGGAGTTTGAATCGGCCAAAGGTCTGTATTTCAATCAAGATTATACAAGATCGATACCAACGTTCATAAAATATCTGAAAGACTATCCAGAAAGCCCGAGAAGAAACGAAGCCAAATATTACCTGGCTGAATCTTACTTTAGACAAAGAGATTTTGAAAAGGCGATTGTAATCTATGCTGAGCTTGAAGCCGAAAGGAATTTTAATTTAGCCGGTAGGGTGGTGGCGCGTTTAGCTGAGCTTGAATTTAGAATGGGTAATTACGACAACTCAAGTTATTTCTATCATAAGTTGGCCAGTCAGGCTACGAGCAAAAGAGACCAATACAATGCATGGTCAGGTTTGATGGAATCTCATTTTTTGATGACCAGGTATGATTCCAGCGATTACTACGCCAGGCTGATCATTGAAAAGGGTAATATTAATGCCGGAGCACAAAACAAAGCCTCGCTATATCTGGGCAAATCTGCCATGGCAAAAGGAGATTATGAAGGAGCCAAAGATGAATTTATAAATGCGTTGAATACTGCAAGAGATGAGTTTGGTGCTGAAGCCAAATACTTATTGGCCGAAATATTTTACCTATCGAAAGAATTTAAGCGCAGTTATGAAATATTGGTTGAACTGAACAGCGACTTTGCCGCCTACGATGAGTGGGTGGGTAAGAGTTACCTCTTATTGGCCGATAATTTTTTGGCAATGGGTGACAACTTTCAGGCAAAGGGCACGCTCAATTCTTTAATCTCCAATCACCCCCTTGATTATATACGCTCAAGAGCAACTGAAAAACTGAAAGAGATTGAGAAGGCTGAGTTAAGTGAATCATCAAAAGTAAAGTCAGATTCGTTAAAACAATGAGGCCAGACAATTCATTTTATAGCGCCATTTATAGTATAGCATTAACATTAATGGTACTGATTAGTACATGTGGCCATGCACAAAGCTGGGGCGATGGTGAAATAGAGTCGCTTGAAATTGAAATTGTAAAAGATCGCGAGATTACCGTCCCTAAAGCGAGCCGAAACTTTAGTAAAATTCCTCCACGACCTTTTGAGCCCATTACTCCGCCCATTTCTTACCAATTCAGGAACCTTAGTTTTCAGGCTCCGGATTTAAATCCTGCCGTAAGACCTTTGCGCCTGAAGCAAGAAGAGTTGACCAAGATATATGGAAGTAATATTAAATTGGGTTATGGTAATTTTGCATCGCCCTATCTTGAGGCAACTTTTAACAATAAGCGAGATAAGCAAAAACATTATGGGGCAAGGGTATATCACCAAAGTTTTGGTAAGGGTCCGGTAATGGATGAATTTTCTGCTGCTGGCATGAGCAGCGTGTCTCTGTACGGGCGCGCATTCGGACCTACTATAAATTTAGGAACCCAGCTTAGTTTAGATAACCGGTTTACTCATTTTTTTGGATTTCCAGAAAACTTTGATTTTAACCTTGTTGATATTGCAACAGTGAGGCAATCATTCAATCGGTTCTCTTTGAAGACTGATTTATCAAATACAGCTCCTTCAAAATTCAACTTCAAGTTAGGTGGGGGCTTTAGTTATTTGGCGGATAATTATTTGGCAAAGGAAAGTGAAATAGCACTTGATCTGAAAAGCTATTTTAAAATCAATGACAATACCCGTTTGAATCTAAATGCTGATTATTTTCTAATCAGTCGTAAGGATGAGCAGGTCGAGGCCTCTCCCCGGCATTTATTTGTTTTACGTCCTTCATTTGCTTTTATATTCATGGATAAGTTCAGGCTTAATGCCGGATTAAACTTTGCGGTAGAAAATGATTCTATAGGCAAAGACAAATCGTTTCACCTCTATCCAAACATAAAGGCTGCTTACGACCTAAGCCATTCAGTTGAAGTCTATGCTGGGATAAGTGGCGATATAGAGAAGGTGAGTTTACAATCGTTGACTGATCAAAACCTATGGCTTAATGCCAATGTTCCGGTCTTTCACAGCAATAAGACATTTGAGTTGTTCGGTGGTTTAAATGGAAAACTAGGAAGAAGGGGAGGCTTTGGTGTGGGGGTATCTGCAAGTAATTATAAGCACTTATATTTCTTCTTAAATGAAGATACCACACCCCTTAAGTTTGATGTAGTGTATGATGAGGGGAATACTTCTGTACTTAAATTATTTTCTGAGTTGTCTTTTAATCATTCTGAGAAATTCACATTTATTACAAAAGCAAGTTTAAGTTCTTATATTGTTGATGATATAGCGGAGGCCTGGCACCGACCTGTTTTTGAGTTCAGTGCACAAGCGAGGTATAATGTTTATGACAAGGTTATTTTGAAGGCAGAGAGTTTTGTGCAGAGTGGTTTAAGTGCTTTTGATTACACAGCAAACAGCAGTGTTACTTTGACATCGGCTGTTGATGTTAACCTTGGTGTGGATTACCTGATATCAAAGAAGTTCAATGTTTTTGTTCAGGGTACGAATCTTTTGAATCGATCTTACCCTCTATTTTATCAGTATCCGGTCAGAGGTTTGCATGTAATGGTGGGGTTGGGATATAGCTTCTAGACGGGCTTTAATTTGGAGCAGTCATTTTTTAAGTTAATTTTGTACATACCCAAAACCTTGAAACCAACAAGCAATGGCAAAAAGAAAGAAGACAAGTAACGAGGATTTACCTGAAGAGAATCAGGGGGACCTCTCATCATCAGATGAAAATTTTGGTTTACCCGAAATTGAATATCAACCACTTGACAGAACCGAGCCCGAAGCAAGCGATGGGCCAGTAGCCGAATCTAGTAGCTGGCAGCAGGAAGAAACCCCGGCATCAAGCGATTGGAGCGCACAAAATACGGGTGGGTCTGATTCAGGCTATACGTATACTCCACCGCCACCAGAACCTGTTTGGCCTAAAATTTTGATGGCAATTGTTCTGTTGCTTGTAATTGGTGGAGGTGTTTGGTACTTCTTTGCATATGCGCCAAAACAGAAAGCCGATAAAGCACGCATAGAAGCTGAAGAGCGTAGTGCAGCAGAAGCAAGAAGAATTGCTGCTGAAAAATTGGCTGCCGAAGATAAAAGAAAGCGTGATGAAGAGGAAAGACTGAGGA
>CAZVFM010000086.1:0-10086 GCA_964626095.1 uncultured Roseivirgaceae bacterium
TGATTTTCATTTAATTATTTGTGCTTACAGCGTTCTCAATTTACAAAAGTGTATTCACAATTTTGCTATTTCTGAGAAAGATCAATAAGCTTGTTTTAAGTGATAGAGGTGTATGCCACTTATGGGGATAAGATTGCTACTTAATAGCACGCATCACCATATCCGTAAGAAAATCTGTTGTATCATTTAGCTTGTCTTTGCTTATCTCTGTGAGTGAAGGTAAATGTTCGGCAAAGAATTTTTGATCGTGCGAACTTTCTACAACAGTAGAGATAAGGGCAGTAGGGAAGCGATAATCAGGGTTGATGGCACGCACCATTTCGGCAATGCTATTACAAAGTCGTTTGTAGCTTTTGAACAGACCTTCTTTGTTTACTTTATCTACATCCTTATTGAGATAGACTTTAGAAGATTCAAGTACTACGATGCGATAAAGTGCACTTTCATCTAAATGTTCAAAGGCAGGGTCGTAAGCAATGGGTTGAGTAATTAATTTTAACGCAGTTTTTAACTTTTCAGAAGCATCCTTCAAATTAGTTGTTACCAATTCGAGTTTATAATGCATCCAGTTCCAATACCAGTCGAGCAAGTAAAGCAATAGTTTTTGCTTGCTTTCAAAGTAACGGTAAACAGAAGGTTCGGTAGCGCCAATTTTTAAGGCCAGTTTTTTAAAAGTAAATGACTCAAAGCCTATTTTATCGATGAGCTCAATGCTGTGCTTAATAATTTTTTTCCCGAGTTCTGAAGAATTAGGATCCTTCAAAAAAAGTTTCTCGTCAACAGCAATTTGAATTTTGACAGTACCGAACCTTTCTGTTGTTTTTAATTCCATGGAGACATGCAATTATTAATAATCATGACATTAGAGATTAAAGTTCTTACCTGTCATAATTTTTTCTTCGTAAAATTCGACCACACCAGTTTCGACATCATACATACCACCAATGATGGCAATTTCTCCCTTGTCCAGCATCTCGGCAATTACCTGGCTACGCTTTGGAATCTCATGCATAATCATATGCACATTCAATTGCGCTACTTTTTCAACAAATTCGGCATTCGCGGCTGTGCGATTTTGCTTTTCAGTTTTTTCTGCATCAACCGCTGGTTGGAGCTTATTCAGCAATGTTGTGAGGTTGCCCATTTTAACTGAATCGCAGGCACCTTTAACAGCACCACATTTGGTGTGACCCAATACCACAACAACTTTTGATCCAGCTACCTTACAGGCAAATTCCATACTACCCAAGATATCTTCATTTAAAATATTTCCGGCAATACGACAACTGAATACATCACCAAGGCCTTGGTCGAAAACCAGTTCAGCCGAAGTGCGGGAGTCTATACAGCTTAGAATAAAGGCCAGAGGATGTTGTCCATCAGAAGTTTCGTTAACTTGTTGCAATAGGTTGCGATTGAATTTCAGGTTATTGACAAAACGCTGATTGCCATCTTTTAATAATTGAATGGCCATGTCGGGCGTCAAGTTGCTTTGCATTTCTTTGGTAAGAGTTCTCATATTTTAATTGTTTATGATTTATTGAAATTTAGTTTGCATTAGGCACAGGCTCTTTTTGTTTTTTTTCACTTTTTACTTCATCATTATTTTCGGAAGTCAATGCAGGGAGTTCAATTACTTCAACGTGTATATTACGATTACGTGAGCTGATAGTAAAATCACGTATAACATCTATCACATCGTGGTCAATTACTTTAGATTTACTTCCATCAATCACTACCCATGAACCTGATTTAATTTTCTTTAAAACATTGATAATACTGCCCTTGTTTAAAAATGAGACTTCTTCAGCAAGAATTAATCTGAATTTTTCTACCCCGTTACTTTCTTCTTTGAAAAATACATAGGCATTTTTAAAGTGGCCACGCAGTATATAGATGATTGCTACAAGCATGCCTATACCTATGCCCTTCAGCAAGTCTGTAAGTAAAATACCCAGTACTGTGACGATAAACGGAATAAATTGATTCCAACCCATTCGGAACATGATCCTGAATAATGAAGGTTTTGCCAATTTATAGCCTACCACGAAGAGTATACAAGCTAATGTGGCGAGGGGGATCATGTTCAGTACATGTGGCACGGAAGTAACAAAAATAAATATAAGCACCCCATGAAATATGGCCGATAACTTCGTGCGACCACCAAAGGTAATATTTGCGGAGCTTCTTACGATTACTTGTGTTACTGGAAGCCCGCCAATTAAACCAGAAAACATATTACCAATGCCTTGCGCTTTTAATTCCCGGTTTGTAGGGGTTACTCTTTTATAGGGATCAAGCTTGTCTGTTGCTTCAACACACAGCAGTGTTTCGAGACTAGCGATTACTGCAAGCACAAACGCAACATAGTAAACATCTAGGTTAAGAACTTGCGAAAAATCAGGTAACGTGAATTGACCAAAGAAATCTTTAACCGAATCGGCTATGGGTAAGTTCACCAGTTGATCGGCTTGTAGTTTTAGATCAATTACACCTGACATGAAAAGGCTGTTGATCAGTATGCCAAGTGCAACCACTACTAATGGACCTTGCAATACTCGAAATATCTGATGCTTCTTATAAAGTACGTTTTCCCAAAGTAACAGTACTGCCATTGACAAAACAGTAACCAGCACAGCAGCAGGCGAGATAAAGTTTAAAGTTTCGGAGATCTGTGAAAATGTATTTTCTCCTTGAGGAGAAATGAAGGAGAGGTCGCCCTCATAATCTTTATCATAGCCAAGGGCATGGGGAATTTGCTTTAAGATGATAATCAAGCCAATTCCGGTAAGCATGCCTTTAATCACAGAGTTGGGAAAATAATAGGCAATACTCCCTAATCGGAGATAACCCATAAGGATTTGGAGGAGACCTGAGAAAAGTACGGCCAACAAAAATGCTTCCCAGGAGCCGAGTGTGGCAATGGCATTGAGAACAATCACAGTAAGTCCTGCTGCAGGGCCACTAACCCCCAATTGTGAGCCGCTGGCCATTCCCACCACAACGCCTCCCACAATTCCCGCAATAATTCCCGCGAAAAGGGGAGCTCCAGAAGCGAGGGCAATGCCCAGACAAAGGGGCACGGCCACAAAAAAGACAACTATACTGGCTGAAAAATCCTGACGGATATTACTTCTCAAGCTTAATCTGCTGCTTTCCATTTTTTTGGATAATTATTAGATTTAGTTAGTAATACTAATATACGGCAAAAGTAATACTATTTAAATATCAGACAAGGATGTTGGGCTAAAAGAAGGCAATTGGGGTATATACATTCGGGTAAACTTTTGATGCATATGATAAAGATCAGATTTCCGACTGACTTTGCTCCTCATGTTTATGTTTTGATAAGAATAGCTTTGATCCTCACCAAATACAAAATTTATGCAGTTAAAGGACAAAATCGCATTAATTACTGGGGGTGCAGGCGGCATAGGATTGGCCACAGCAAGACTGTTTCTTCAGGAAGGAGCCAAGGGTATTTTTCTTGTTGATTACAATAAAAAAGCTTTGGAAGATGCAGCCCTTTCAATTAGCTCGGATAAAGTATTTTATAAGCAAGCTGATGTAAGTAATGCAGCTGAGGTAAAAACTTTTATAGAAAAAGCCATTGAAGTTTTTGGTAAGATTGATGTGCTTTTTCTTAATGCAGGAGTTGAAGGCATAGTGAAACCCATCACTGAATATCCTGAAGAAATTTACGATCAAGTAATGAATGTAAATGTTAAGGGTGTTTGGTTAGGAATGAAGTATGCTTTTCCTTACATGCAAAAAACTGGAGGGAGTGTAATCATTACTTCAAGCGTAGCTGGTTTACAAGGCACACCGAATGTAAGTGCTTATAATACCAGCAAACATGCAACCATAGGATTGATGCGCAGTGGCGCACTTGAAGGAGCATCTTTTAAAATCCGAGTGAACAGTATTCATCCATCACCTGTAGATAATCGTATGATGCGCAGTCTGGAAGAAGGCTTTGCACCAGGAGCTGCAGCTGCTGCTAAAGAGAATTTTGAAAAGATGATTCCGTTGGGTCGTTATGCCAATAATGAAGACATCGCTAATCTTGCCCTATTTCTGGCTTCCGACAAAAGTGAATTTATTACCGGGGCGACCTATGTGATTGATGGTGGACTAACTACCTGATTAATTCCTTATGCATTGTTCTGAGCAGAACAATGCATAAGGAAAATTCCATTTTTGATTAAAACGTAACGCTAAGGGTTACAATCTCACTACCCCTCTTTACTTTTAAAGGAATAGTTTGACCTTTATCAAACTTACCAAGCGCACTCATATAATCCTGAATGTCTTTGATTTCCAATTCATCCATTTGAATGATCACATCACCGGTTTGTATTCCGGCAAGTTTTCCGGGTCTTCCTTCGGTAACCCCATCTACTTTTACCCCATCACCATCAGAAGTATAACTGGGCATAACACCTAAGGTAACTTTGAAAGCACTTCGGTTGGTCATGGGCTTTGCCTTGGTAGGTAAAAAGGCAAGTTTGGGCTCAAGGTCTAACTTGTCGATTACCTTTGCTATAATATGAAGTACATCGGCCTGACCGGTATAATTTATTTTGTCCCAGTCATCGCTGGGTTTATGGTAGTCACTGTGTGAACCTGTAAAGAAATGAAGTACCGGAATATCTTTAAGGTAGAACGATGTATGGTCTGAAGGTCCGATACCCGATGAATCTGTTTTGATTTTTACCCTTTCACTTTCAAGATTATTTAACAGAGGTTCCCACACCGGACTTGTTCCGCTTCCATGCACCATCAGGGTTTTGTTCTGCTCATTAAGTCTTCCAATCATATCCATATTGATCATATAATTTACTTTGCTTAGATCAATTAGAGGATTCTCAGTAAAATATTTTGATCCGTGAAGCCCCAACTCTTCGCCTGAAAAGCAGAGAAACAGAAAATTATATTTCTCTTTCACATGGTTTGTACTGTAATGGCGGGCCAATTCCAAAACACCGGCAACTCCTGAGGCGTTGTCATCAGCACCATTGTGAATCTGTCCTTTTGAATTCGCCTCCAGTGAATTCCCATGCTCTCCTAGTCCCAGGTGATCGTAATGAGCACCAATGATGATAGTGTAGGAAGCTTTGTTATCAAGATAAGCCACAACATTGTGCGCAGTAACTGTCTCACCTTCACCATGAACCCCTGCTTTAAAAGTAAACGGCTGGAGAAAGCTCTTAGAATCAACCAAAGGGCTTAAGTTGAATTTTTTGAACTCACTTATTATATACGCTGCAGCCATTCTTTCTCCTTCAGATCCAGTGCCGCGCCCCTGCATGGAATCGCTCGCAAGTGTTTTAATGTGTTTTCTAATACTTTCTTCATCAAACTGTTGGGCCTGAATCGAAAAGCAAATAATAACAGATGCAACTAAAAGTGTCAGTTTTTTCATAGAAGTAAATTTCTGTTCAAAGATACTTGATGGGCATAATAAATAATTGTGATTATTATCTGAAAGGATAAAATTTTGAATGAATCAATTGAAAATTGCTGATTTGCTTGATACCTATTTATTGGCATATTTGATATGAATTGAACACTAAACTATGAATTTACCTACCGAAGATGAAGGCCTGAAACGCAGCATTGGTGTACGTGCATTAGCTTTAAATGCCGTAAATCTTACAGTTGGTGCAGGTATTTTTGCTCTACCCGCAGTAGTAGCCTTTCATTTAGGTGCCTCAGCTTTTTGGGCCTACCTGATGTGTGGTTTACTGTTAAGCCTGGTGTTACTTTGCTTTGTTGAGTTAGGCACTAAAATTACCACAAGTGGTGGTGCCTATGCGTATGTAGAAACTGCCTTTGGCCCGTTGGCAGGATTTTTAACCAATACGGTTTTTTGGTTGGGCTTTTCCGTTTTAGCCGATGCCGCAGTTGCTATTGTGATGGTCGATAATCTTGCTGTTTTTGTACCTGCACTAACACAGCCTCTCTACAGAGTATTTTTTTTATTTATAGTTTTTGGAGGACTTGCTTCTATAAATATAATGGGAGTGAAAGAAGGTGCAGGTTTTGTAGTTGTTGTAACACTTGTAAAATTGTTGCCACTGTTGTTACTCATTGCCCTTGGCTGGACATTTGTTAAAGCTGAAAATTTTTCAATAGTTGAACAACCATCCCTACAGAACTTAGGTGAAGGCGCCTTGGTTTTGTTTTTTGCATTTGGCGGAGGAGTAGAAGCTACACTTAGTGCTTCGGGTGAAATAAAAGATCCTAAACGAACCATACCAAGAGGTCTTTTGCTTGGCGTACTCATGGTATTTTTTATTTATATTTCTATTCAACTTGTATCACAAGGCGTATTGGGCAATGAATTAGCTTTGCAAGGCGAGACCCCTTTGGTTGCCGTTGCTGAGAAAATATTTGGCAATTATGGTGGGGCGCTAATGGTGGCTGCAGCGGCATTCTCTTGTTTTGCATTAATAAGCGGAGACATCTTGGTTTCTTCGCGCATTCCATATGCCGCAGCACGCGATGGTTTACTACCACATTTTTTGGCAAAGATTCACCCTAAGTTTGCTACGCCTTATCGCGCGATAATCTTATATGCTTCTATTGGATTTCTCTTATCTGTTTCCGGAGGATTCAGACAATTAGCCGTGTTGTCAAGTTCATCTATTCTGCTTGTTTATGTAGCAGTAATTGCTGCGACTATAAGACTTAGAAAAATGAAATCAGAAAATGCCTATACCAATCCTGGCGGATTACTCGTACCTGTCTTGGCCTTATTGGCTACAAGTTGGTTTCTTTCCAATCTTTCTTTAAATGAAATTATTGCTTTAATAATTTTTCTTGGGGTGTTCATTGTATTTTATTTCCTTATGAGGTTGCGAAGATCTTAACTAAGCATCAGTATTCTTCCTTAGCGCGTTCAATGGCTTCCAACATTTTTGATTTAACCTTTTCTATTTTCCTCATTTCTTCTTCAAGGCCCTTCATCATTGCTTCGTGACCCAGACTATCCGGAACTGTATTGAATTGACGCATCCATATCATCATGTCATTACCTGCCGATTCGAGCTCATTTATTTTTCGGGTAAGTTCTTCTATTTTTGATTCCTTAGTATTACGGGAATCTTCTAATAGCACTTTAAGCTCCTCCTGTAATTTATTTTTTAATCGGTAGATCTCATCCATTTTAGGCATTACCTCATCGTGAACAGCCATTACATCATTATACATTTTTTCTCGGATGTCTGCCAACTGTGCTTCTTCGCCTTGCACATCCTCGTTTTGTTTCTTATCTCCACATGTTGCGAATAAGAACAGAGATAAAGTGAGATAAATAAATGTTTTCATTGCAATTAATTATTTTATACGGTTATACTTTTTTAAAATACGAATCAATTCTTGTTTAGGCAAAGCCTGAGCTTTGTTTCCATTATTTCCGGTCATATCTTCCGCGGCAAGTAAGGAATTAATAATTGCCTCTTCTGTAGCTTCAATTACGGCCTGAAACAAAGTATCCATTTGTTCATTTCTCAATTCTTCTTTTTGAACGAATAGCGAATTGCTTTGATGTGCAATTCTTATTTTTTCTGATGTAGATACCGCAATCACATAATCACCACTTCCATTACTGGCAATTCCGCCTGTTCTGCCCAGGCCGAGCATGGCTCTTGCCGCCAGTCTTTTTAAATTTCTACTGTCTAATGGGGCATTTGTCATCACCACGATCATACAAGAACCGTCTCCAACACCAGGCACATACCTTCTGAACATGTGCTTTTGCATTTCCAATCCAACAGGCACACCATTCACCTGAAGTATGCCACCAAAATTACTTTGCACTAAAACGCCAACAATAAATCCACCTGTTATTTCTGGTGTGATGCGGGAAGCCGTACCTATGCCTCCTTTAAATCCCAAACACATAGTGCCTGTGCCAGCACCCACATTGCCCTCTGCTACCGGTCCGTCATTGGCAGCTTGAATGGCAGAAGTTACATCTGCCTGGCTTACATGCATGCCGCGTATATCATTCAGCCAGCCATCATTGGTTTCACCAACAATAGCGTTTACACTTCTTACATTTTCATTTTGAGGAAGCGCGAGCGTATACCTTACAATTGTTTCCGCAGCAGCTGGTACGCTTAAGGTATTAGTTAGAACAATTGGGCTTTCAATAGTTCCCAGTTCTTCTACTTGCGTGATTCCCATTAATTTGCCAAACCCGTTACCAACAAAAATGGCAGCTGGTACCTTCTCTTGAAAAATATTTCCATCGTGTGGAAGTATGGCAGTTACCCCGGTGCGAATATTATCTCCTTTTATTAACGTAGTATGCCCCACTTTTACACCTGGGACATCAGTAATTGCATTGAATTTACCTGTTGGGAAGATACCAAAATCAATTCCAAGATCTTTGCTACGGTTTTGGGCAACTAAATAGAAATTTGAGCAAATAAGTACTATTGTCAAGACTTTGTTCATGCCCTAAGATAAGTATCCGGATCAAAATAATTTATTAATACTTAACAAAAACCTTATGTGGGTTTATTGAAGTATAACGATATTGTACTCCCCTAAAAATCTAAACCTATATGAAAAATATTTCACAGAAGCGCCTATTGTTAATTTTTGCTTCCCTGGCCCTTATTGTCGTTCTTATATTAGTTTATGGCCGTGTAACAAGTAATAAGTCGCAAGAAAGTCATATCAATCCGGCCTTTGGGGCTTATATCTCATCATATACTTCGGGAGTCATTTCTTCCGGGTCGGGCATCAGGATCATATTGAGTCAGCCTTTTGCTGATTCTTCTATGATTGGAATGGATTCATCAAAAAAGTTATTTCAACTTAGCCCCTCAGTAAATGGCAAAACAGTATGGCTCGATAGCCGCACGGTTGAATTTCTCCCGGCCAAACGGCTAATTTCCGGACAACAGTATAAAGTCAGTTTTCTGTTATCCAAACTTTTTGATGTGCCACCGCAATTGGCAAGTTTCGAATATCCCATTCAAGTTATTCGTCAGGATTTTGATTTAAGAATAGAGAACCTAAAATCAGTTGATCGCAATAATCTTAGCCTTCAAAGGCTTGAAGGCATTATACAAACAGCTGATTATTCTGAAGTTCTGGATGTTGAAAAAGTATTGTTAGCCAAACAAGAAGGAAAATCATTGCCCATAAAATGGATGCATAGCAATGATGGTCGTCAACATAACTTTATTATTGATGAAATAAATCGTACTGAAGAAGCATCTACATTAAAACTTCAACTTATCGGTAAGTCAATTGGTGTTGACCGAGTGGCTGAACATGAAGTTGAAGTACCTGCACTGGGCGATTTTAAGCTGATGGAAGCAAGAGTGATGCACGGTACTAACCAATACCTTCTGCTTCGTTTTTCTGATCCCTTAAAAGAAAAACAAAATCTGGCTGGACTAATTCGATTGGGTCGATTATCCGACCTGGAATTTACTATCCGTGATAATGAAATTCTTGTTTACCCTAATGTGCGGCAAACGGGCTCCATAACATTAAATATTGAATCAGGAATTCGGAATGTATTGGATTACAGGATGAAGGAAGCAAGCGCTTTAACGGTTGAGTTCGAGCAAATAAAACCAGCCGTCCGATTTACCGGGAAAGGAAATATACTTCCGGGAACGGATGGTATGGTATTGCCCTTTGAGGCGGTGGGTTTGCGTGCAGTAGATGTGGAGGTAATAAAAATATATGAACAAAACGTTGTGCAGTTTCTGCAGGTAAATCAATTAGAGGGATCGAATGAACTTAGACGGGTTGGAAAACCTGTATTGCAAAAATCTGTCAGGCTTGACCAGGCAGGCATTACTGATTTTGAGCGATGGAACCGCTACACACTTGATCTTGCAAGTTTAATCAATGCAGAGCCGGGGGCTATTTACCAGGTGAGAATAAATTTTAAGAAGAATTACTCCACCTTTTTCTGTGGTGATAATGATACAGAAGCTGATTTGATGAGCAGTTTTGAGGAAGATTGGGACAATTCGGATGAAAACGAAAACAGCTATTGGGACTCTTATGAATACTATTATTATGATCCGGAATACAGTTGGCGTGAGCGAG
>CAZVFM010000087.1:0-10047 GCA_964626095.1 uncultured Roseivirgaceae bacterium
TAGTATTAATCTCAACACCCGGGAGCAGGTAATTATCTCCAAAATTAAATCTTGCTGCAGCAAATCGGTTTCCATTAAGGTGAAGTATCGAGCTGAAACCCCCATTCGACTGTTGACCCTGAACAACGCCTGTTGCATCATTCATATCTGTAAAAACCAATGAAAAAGTATAGTTATGAAATCCGTTAAAAAAAAGCGTATTGGCACTAAGTCGACCTGCCTTGAAAGGCAATTGCTTTCCTGTTCTTAAATAATGATTAATAATTGGGGCTTCAACTCCATCGCCTGCGCCAATGCTTAGGGCAACTGCTCCTGTGATGCCACCTGTACCCGTATGGGTACTGAGAATGCTTTGTTTTCCAATGTTGTCATAACTGAGCAATATGAAGTTGCTTCCATCTTGAGCAACATAAGAGGGGTAGGTGGTACCTCCATCAAGGGCTTGGGGTGGGTTAACAAATCCATCTTGCCCTACTTGCACAATATGTGTTTGTAGGGTGGTAGATTGCATGCATAAAAAATAAAAGCTGCCATTAACCTCAAGCATGTCGGCAATGGGGTGTACAAATTGGTTGTCTAATTCAAAACCACTCACGAATGAGCCATCCGCATCAGTTTTTAAGATATAAATGCCGGTAAAGTTTGAATCAGTGATTCGTCTTCCGGAGAGTATAATATAGCCTCCATCTGATGTTTGCCGTATATCGATTGGAATATAGGAGGCAGCGAAATTTCTTGTGTCAAATATTTTAACAAAGCTTTCAGTGGGAACATACTCCTCTTCTTTACATCCTATGAGGATACTGAAAATGAAAAATATGGCAAAGTGTTTTAGAAATCGGTTCATCTTAGTCAAGGCTTTGAAAACTGCTGCTCAAAAATTTTAAAGGAAACATGCAACCAAATGTGATCGAAATATTATTCAATCTTAGGTCATCTTGTGCTTCGCCCACGCCCGAATAATTGTCGCTCCCGTAGCGGGAGGAAGGGCGGGTAACATCGGACATTCCGTGACGATAACTTACATCGAAATTAAATCTTACATTACCCAGTTGGTAATGTACTCCGGCACCACCTAAGAGACCCCAGTAACTTTTGTTGAATAAATCAGATGCACCCGATGATATGGTTCCGGTAGTAAATTCATTGGTGCCTCCTGCGGCAGCATCAACTCCGGTAATATCAAGGCTTTTGTTGGCATTAATTAGCCAGGCATTAAAAATACCGGCTTGAACAAACGGGCGGAGTTTGTTTCCAGTCACATCATATTTAATGATGAGGGGTATTTCTAAATGATCCAACCGGTTTTGATGCTGGTAATTGAGTTGTAATTCAGTGCCCGGATTATCACGATCGAACCAAAAGTAATCATTGGTATAAGTTATACGCGAATTTCTGTATCCTGGCTGCAGACAGATGTAGAATCCTTTGTAGTAAAAAGCGAAATCTAAACCCGCCTGGCTGCCCAATTGGGAAAAATTATCGTAATCTTTTGCCAGCAACAGAAAGTTATAGTCAATCGGTTCTATTACCGAATACCTTGTTTGGAGGTTTACTCCGCCCAGGTTAATACCCCCACGCATACCTAACCACCATTGCTTTTCCAAATAGGATTTTGCACTGGGCTTTGGCGACCTTTTAACCATTGCATTTTTTCTTCCAGCCTGTGCAATGCCATCGTAATTGGCGAGCAGGAGCAATGCAGTAAAGCAGACGACTAAGAATAATCGTAAATCTATTTTCATCTTATAATAATTAGCTTTTGTGTATCTTTTAAATGCCCAGCATTTAACCTTAAAATATATAATCCCGGTGATATTCCGCTTAGGTTAATAGTAAGCTTATGCTCTCCGGCTTCTCTTTCTTCATTGAGTATACTATGCACCACTTTCCCCATATTATCTAGCAGGTCGAGTTTAACATTGATGCTTGAATTTATAAAAAATGTTGCAAGTGTTTGTTCTTTGGCGGGATTAGGATAACAAGGTGCTAGCCTGAATCGCTGTGCGTAGAAATCATTAGTGCCTGTAATTAGATTTGACACCAATGGAAGTGGCTCAAAATTTACTCCATCCTCATTTTGCCCATCAATAAAATTACCGAAAAAGATGTCGTTTTCAAGTACGGTTTTATCTACGCCCATCCAATCTTTGAGTAAGCCTGCATACACCTGGCGGTAATCATATTGCATACCTATGTTTCCTTGATTAAGGTTTGGTGTATTGCCAATCACTCCGGGATGAACACCTTTACCAAATAAAATCAACGGTCCGCCAGTTCCATGATCTGTACCATAGCTTCCATTTGAGGGAATTCTCCTGCCGAATTCGGATGTGGTAACTGTGAGTACACGATCTTCAAGACCGCGCACACGTAAATCATCCTGAAATGCTTTCATGGCAGTGGAGATGTGGTACATTAATGCGGCATGAACGCCCATGGTAGGATCATAATTTTCAGTTTGCTGCGCGTGGGTATCAAAACCTCCAATACGCACCATAAATACTTTCGTTTTTACACCCATTCCTGCTCCACCACCATCAAGTAGTCGGGCTATTAATTTTAACTGTGCTGTGAGCGGATTACGCATGCTGCCAGTGGGTGCATTGAATGCATACCGTTCAGGATAGGTCACAGCGCTGTCAGATGATCTCATATAAACTTCACGCAAACGATCAGCATACTCTGAGGTCTTGTCTTCTAGTCCGAGTATCCAATTGAGTTCTTTGCCATAAGGTGAGTTTTCCAGTGCCGCAGGAGGCTTGCCGCGTGGGTCTATGCCCTCATCCATAAAACCTTCGAGCCCTTCTACCAACTCTGCAAAAGTTCTGGGATTACCACCGAGCGAAAGCGAAGTAGGTATATTACCTTCTTGATGAAAGATGAGCGAGACATCGTTGCCTAATTCAATAGCCAGCGGATCGGGCATGTTTGCATTGGGAAAATCATCAGGATACACCGCTGGCGCAAATTCTTTTTGAAGGTATCTGCCCACCCAACCCGATGAATAATAGTCGTCTGATCCTCCACCCATGAACCAGATGTCTCGTCCGCGAAAATGAGAACCATTATTATTTTTATAAGACACGCCCTGGACAAAAGCGACTCTTCCGCGATCATACATATCTTTCATGGCGATCATATCCGGGTGCAGGCCCACTTGCTGCTGAGATGCCAGGGTACTGTCTAGCGCAATGTATTTTCTAACACTATTGCTTTTAGGTATGGCTATGTTGGCTCTTCTGCTATAATATAAATCATAGTCATGCACGGGTATCAGCATATTGAGTCCATCATTGCCGCCATGCAATTGTAGTATAATCAAGACGTTATCATTGTCACCCATTTGAGCCAGTTTAGCCAGGTGACTTTCTGCCATTGTCCTAATGGGAACACCGCCAAGAGCAAATGGCAAACCAGCAACCAGGGGTAACGATTTTACAAAATCTCTTCTCTTCATGGGCGTATTAGCTTAACTGATATTCGGGCGATTGCAATAGTGCATTGAATAAATTTTCTAACTGACCTCTGACTACTTCCATATCCGAAAGATTAGTCCATCTAAAAGTCCATGTAGCTTCCGGATCTGGATCAATTTGCGGAGAAAACAGGAAAGCAATAAGGAAGTAGTGCATTCTCTCCGCAGTTATACTGGCATCCTCATCATTATCTCTGTCAAAGGTGAGGTTGTCGGCATTAGGAAACAGATAACCGGCTAATGTGATGATCAGCTGTCGGGCATCGCTGGCCACGGCATTGTTTATATTGTTTTGCACAAATTGTACCACATCAATTCTTATTTCATTTGAATCGGGGTTCATCATGCCAAGGGTATTGCGTATAAATTCATATCTGCGTGCCAGGTAATTCGGAGCGATCCAACTGCGATTATAAATAGGGAATTGATGATAGGCATCGTAGCCCGCTACATCAAAAGGTTCATAAAAACTCATACCCATATCATTGATACTCCTTAAGAGCGAACTGCATTGTTCATTAAAAGCTGTTACGTTTTCAGTATATTCAGGGAGTTCAACAGAAAATAAGTTTAGGGTTCCTGAAATGAGATCGAAAGGAGATTTAATAAGGCCTCCAAATTTATCGTCATCAACACTTGGGGCAGCTTCATAAAAATGCTGACTGGAGAGTAACTCCATTACTAAAGGTTGGAGTTTGAAATCATGTTCAACAAAGCTTTGGGCCATGGTAGCAATGATACTATTATCTATTTCAGGAGTGATTTCGTGGTAGACGAAAAAGCGATAAAGTTTTCTGCATAAATGTTTGGCTGTTTCTTCTTTTGAATAGATCAATTCAACAAATTGATCAATTTCATCAATTACACTCTCTTCTGTTGGCTGGCCATTCAAAAGTAAATCAGGATCAGCTTGAATAATGGCGTTATCTAATCGGAAGCTAAATTGTTTCGGATCATTATCATGGCTTGAGGCGATGGTTCCGTTACCTCTTGCAAGGCCTCGCGGTAATTCAGTCTCTTCATCGATGACCTGATATTCTCTATCGTTTTGAAAACCGGATAGCACTTTTGCGCCTGCCTGAACATCTTGTTCGGTAAAGTAAATATAATCTCCAGGTTGAGTACCGGGTGGAATGTTACCCTCCAAGCCACGACCTATGGAATAGAGCTCAAGAAATTCACGCGCATAATTTTCATTTGGGCTACCCTTTACGTTTTGATTTCCATCCAGAAAAATTAACATTGCATTGTCTACACAAATCTTTTTGCTAAGCACTTTGAAGTTTCGTTCTGGTAAGGGTTCTGCTTCCGGATCAGGATCGGGCGGAGGATCTTCATCGAAAGCAAATTTTCTAAATAATTGATTTTGAAAATAAAGCGCTCGTGTATCGTTAACCTTTGAGGTGATGGTTGTAAAATAAGTATGTAAAAAGAATACCAGTTTTTCTCTGACTGAAAAGGCTAATTTTTTTTCATCAGGTATGCCATTTGACAACATCATTCCAATAAACCATTGGTGCATCAGTTCATCCAGGTTATCGCTGTTTGCATCTGTTGTTCCACTCAATACCCATTCAGTTCCCGTGGCCGGATCAATGGGTGGCAGCGGATCGGGAAGATCTATATCAAAAAGTATTTGCAGGGCTTGGGAAGTATTAAGCGATGAGAAGGTATCTATATCTTGAAGTGCGGGACCAAAACTTACTCTTCGTAATAAGTGAGCTGCTCTTTTTGTTCCCAAAATCCCGTTATAAGGTTGTAAAGGCATAGGTAATTTTTTCTTTAATACCTCAATTTAATAATCCAATGTTAAGATTGTGTAAAATTGGGTTAAAAAGTAGAATAAAACCTTGTATGGAATTTAAAGGGAATAAGTGAAGTTTACCATGCATACATTATGTTCGCCCTATGAAAATAATTGAGTGCCCCAGAGATGCCATGCAGGGCATTGAGAATTTTATACCTACGGCAGTGAAAATCGAGTACATCAACCAGTTGTTGAAGGTAGGATTTGATACCATTGATTTTGGGAGTTTTGTTTCGCCAAGGGCAATTCCACAAATGCGTGATACGGTAGATGTGCTCAATGCCCTGGAACTGGAAAATACCAAATCTAAATTATTGGCCATTGTAGCCAATGTAAGGGGAGCTGAAGATGCCGCAAAATATGATAAGATCAGTTATCTTGGCTTTCCGCTTTCAGTATCAGAAACATTTCAGCAACGCAATACAAATAAATCAATAACCGAGGCTTTGAATACCCTTGATGAAATTAAGGGTATATGTTCTGCTGGCGAAAAGGAGTTGGTGTGCTATATTTCTATGGGCTTCGGCAATCCCTACGGAGATCCATATGATATAAATCTTATTTCAGGCTTTGTAGATATTTTGATGAGCTTGGGTATTAGAATTATTTCTCTTTCAGATACCATTGGTGTGGCAGTTCCAGAGCAAATTTCTTTTCTATTTAAAAGTCTTACCAATAAATTTCCATCTGCTGAATTTGGAGCTCACCTGCATTCAACACCTGATACTGCCTTCAATAAAATAGCCGCTGCCTATATTGCAGGATGCAGAAGATTTGATGGGGCAATTAAAGGTTTTGGGGGTTGTCCTATGGCCAAAGATGAACTAACGGGCAATATGCCTACAGAAATGATTATTGCTTATATGGAATCAAGATCGGTTGCAACTCATCTTGATATGCAAGCATTTGAAAAATCATTAGGAATGGCCGACAAGGTATTTAGTGCCCAATAGTATTTCAGCCTAATATTATTCACCTTCTTCCGTGATACAATATCTCTTGTAGTACTCGTATGCCCTTTCATGACCAAGCAAGGCCGCTTGCCGAAATAGCGCACAGGCATTTTTTTCATCTTGCAGCATAATGAATGAAAAGCCAGCCATGAAGTGTGCATTTTCGTTAAGGGAATCCAATTTTATGGCCATTTGAAAATAGTCTATGGCTTTTTCATTTTTATATTGTTGCTGCAGGCACCAGCCAATTGCGGTTAAGGAGGCAGAAGCTTTGTATTGCTTTTCAATAAGTTGCTCGAACGTAGATTTCGCTAATTCACAGTTTTGTAACTGGTAATTTAAAATACTGGCGGATTCGAAAAGTAATGAATCGGAATGCAAACCCATGGCTACGGCTTTTTCATAACTCGCTATGGCTTCATCGAACCTTCTGCCTTGTTTGTAAATTTCAGCTTGTATAATGAATAAATTTGATTTTTGTTTTCTAGTGCCGGCAACTTTAAATCCCTTTTCAATAAATGCGAGGGCTGCTTTTTCATCCTTGAGTTTATTTAAACTCATTTTAGCTCCGGCAAGAGCGGCTTCATTACTTCTTGCGCCTAATTGTTTGATTGCATTTCTATATTCGATTAATGCATCAATAAAATCGCCCTTTGCTTCAGCAATTTGTGCGCGTTTATAAGCTTGCTTAGACATTTGATAAGTAAGTACAACCGGTGAGGCCATTACCAAGGTTAACAAAATCAGGATGAAGAGTTTTCCGTAGGCAATTGCAGCGGGTGTGTATTTCCCTTTTGATGGTTCATCCACTTCTACAAAAATACCGTAGGGTGCTTTACTTTTATTTTCTTGTTTTCTTCTCTCATCGTATGCTGTTTTTTTGTGATGGTCAATGAGTATTTCGTATGCTTCTTTAATACGTTTAAATTTCTCTTCAGAAATTTTATTACCAGGGTTTTTATCGGGGTGGAATTGTTTGGCTAATCTATGATAGGCTTTTTTGATTTCAGTCAAAGATGCACCGGGCCCAAGCTCAAGTATATCGTAATAATTTAGCGACAATTAGCGATTGCTTAATTTGTATTGTTTTCCAGGCAACGACTGAACGGCACCTTTAAATTCAAGACTCAATAAAATAGAAGCAAGTTGATATACCGGAATTTGTATGCGCCAGCTTAGCTCGTCAATTTGAACTGCTTTGTTTAATTCTATCAGGGTTTTAATTATCTGCTGTTCTGTTTCGTCAAAGGCAGATAAGTCTTTTTGAGAATCTAATTTGTTTTTCTTTTCGCTGATCTTATCCCAGCCCATAATGTATTCGAGATCAGCCACAGTATTAATGAGATGGGCCTGATTTGTTTTAATTAATTTATTACAGCCCTCGGATGTAGCTTGTCCCACATTTCCAGGAATAGCAAATACATCTTTGTTGTAACTATTGGCAATGTCTGCTGTAATTAGTGCTCCGCCTTTGGCAGCCGCTTCCACAACGATGATGGCATCGGCTAATCCTGCGATGATTCGGTTTCTTTCAGGAAAGCGATGCGCATCAGGAGCAGTTCCAACAGGATTTTCAGTAAGAATTCCACCACAATCAAGCATTTTGCTAACGGTATCTTTATGCGCAGCTGGATAAATGATATCGATTCCACTTCCCATTACCGCAATAGTGCTTATGTCATTTTGAACTGCCTTTTTGTGTGCATGGATATCAATGCCATAGGCCAATCCACTCACAATTAGCGGTTGATGTGCTTTTAATCCGCTCACCAGCATCTCTACCATCTCTTTACCGTATTGACTGGCTTTTCTTGTGCCCACAATGGCAATGCAACGTTCTGTTTCAAAATTTATATTGCCTTTTGTGTACAAGAGGGTAGGTCCATCTGGAATTTGTTTTAGCCGGGATGGAAAATTCTTGTCAGTATAAAAGCGGATTTCAGCACCTTGCTTTTCTGCTTTCTTATATTCGGCCTCGGCTTTAGTTAAGGGGTTTTGCTTTCCTATGATTTCTGCAGTAATCTTTCCAACTCCGGGTATTTTAAGTAGTTTACCCTTAGGGGTTTTAAATACAGCCTCTGCTGAGCCGGTATAACTGATAAGTTGTTTTATGAGATTGTTGCCTATTCCAGGAATAAAGTGAAGAGCCAGGAAAGCAAGCCTGTTCTCATTCATACGATCAAATAAATTAGAGTTTATCCCTTACCTCAACAAGGAAGCTCCTGACTTTACGCAATGAATCGATCATTTCCATTTTATCCTTAATGGCAAAGGCATCATTGCGAAGCATTTCTTTAGCACCTTGTAAAGTGAAGCCTTTTTCTTTAACCAAGTGATAAATCAGCTTAACGTTTTCAATGTCTTCTATTGTAAACTGACGATTACCCTTGCGATTTTTCTTAGGCTTGATGATATCAAATTCAGATTCCCAGAAGCGAATCAATGAGGGGGCTACATTGAACATCTCGGCTACTTCACCGATGGCGTAATAGAGCTTCTGTATTTCTTTTTCTTTATAGGCCATACTTAATGGGAGTCAAGATAAGTAATTAAACCAGTATCGTCAATGCTGATATTGATTTCGGGGAAATCTTTTTTTGTCAGGTCTTGCAATAACTTAATTACCCTGCTTTGCTTATCGATAACCGGGCCTCCCGGCCGATATTGTACAATGGGAATTACCTGGGCCTTGAGAAATTTACCATTTCCATTAGTATAAACTTTAATTATTGGTGCAAGCCCGTTTTCATTGTTAAGGTTAAATCGCCCATAAGTGCAAAAATTTCCAAGACTATACGCGATAAATCGCTCTTTGTAAACCTCCAACGCCCGGGTAACATGGGGACCATGACCAAATATGATATCTGCTCCGGCATCAATCATTTCATGCGCAAACTGGTATACGTTACCTCTGTTCTCTCCGTAAAAGGTCTCCACTTTGCGGGTCACGCGCTGATATTGTGCGCCCTCAGCTCCGCCATGAAAGGATACGATCACTATATCACTTATTGAATCCAGATGCCTTACAATTGCCCTGGCGTCTTCAAGGTCGTGAAGACTTACGGTACCCGTATTTGGCGCAAAAGCTGTGAAGCCATAATTAACACCTGCCTTTCTGAAGGTAACATACTTCTTAGGGAGTAATCCGGCATGGTATAAGCCAACAGAATCTAACGCCCGTGTGGTGCTTTTTCTTCCCGGATCACCAAAGTCTCCAGCATGGTTATTGGCAGTACTTAATACATCAAAACCGGCATCTACCAGGTGTTGAACATAATGTGTTGGACTTTTAAAAATGAAGCAAATTTTGGGGTCTTTACAGGATTTAGGATGTCCTTCTCCATCGAGTAATACGCCTTCTAAATTTCCGAAGGTCAGATCTGCGGCTTTTAAAATAGGTGCGACCTCTTTCAATAGATCTTTGCCATCATTCGGTGGCAGATAGGAAGGGTCAGGGTAATAGGTGCCCATCATGATGTCGCCAACACCAATAATACTTACCGTATCGCGTAGTACCCGCTGAATGGCAATCTCAACACTATCTGTCGGGTCAATAAAATAGGGTATAGTGTCTTGCGCAATGTGCGGTATTTGTTGAGCAATAGCAATCGAATCCTGACTTTGATCTGTAGTTTGACTTATTTGGCTGACTTTGCATCCTTGAAAAACCAAAATAAGAATCCCTGCTATCCAAAAGCTCTTGTTCATGTTTAAAATTAAGTTGATTAATCCAGAATTACCGCTTCTGTTCCAGCAAGTTCAATTAGCCTTTCATATTCCTCGTTACGCAAATCGCGTTGGAAGAAGTT
>CAZVFM010000088.1:0-9890 GCA_964626095.1 uncultured Roseivirgaceae bacterium
AATAGTTGGATGTCTGGATAATCAGCAAGAGGCTTTGTTGCTGATAGATGCTGATAAATTGAAAACTCAGACTCTACCAATAATTGATACTATATAGCTTAGCATTTATATTCTCATTTTATGATATGGATTTTTTCAAAACAAAACGTCTGATGAAAGATTTAATCGCAATAATTATTTTAGCATTGATAGTTAGTTGTACCCGTACTCCAAAGCAACAAATTGATTTCGCTGAGGAAATTCATAATTATTTTTCTTCAAAATTTAAATCAGATGGACCCGGGGCATCTGTGTTGATTGTCAGAAAGGATGAAGTTGTTTTTTCTGCTTCCTATGGTCTTGAAGATTTAGAAACTAAAGAACCCATTAATTCAAAAACATTATTCAATCTGGGTTCGATTTCAAAACCATTCGTGGCTTACGGAATTCTAATACTGAGAGATGAGGGTAGGCT
Source organism: uncultured Roseivirgaceae bacterium (assembly GCA_964626095.1). Lineage (GTDB taxonomy): Bacteria > Bacteroidota > Bacteroidia > Cytophagales > Cyclobacteriaceae > DAOLDI01. The sequence continues at coordinate 455 of CAZVFM010000088.1, forward strand.
TTCGCTGGATGATCCGCTATCAAAGTATTTTTCTGATTTTAAAAACAAGGAGATTGCAGATAATGTATTGATTAGGCACTTGCTTACCCATACATCAGGTTTACCTGATATTCGAAAAGTACGTGAGGAACATGAATTTTATCTTGTGGCAAAAGATGAAGAAAACTGGACGCCCATTATGCAAGCCGATTCGCTCTTGTTTGAGCCCGGCTCAGAATATGAGTATTCGAATCCTGCATTCAATGCATTGGCCTTAATCATTGAACAAGTTAGTGGTATTAAATGGCAGGACTTTATTGCAGAAAAAATTTTTAGACCAGCAGGTATGCAATTTAGTACCATAACAGATGGACTGCATCCTGAAAGTGGTGTCGCACATGCTTATGAAATGCAGGATGGCAAATGGACAGAGCTTGATTATGGTGAGGAGCCAACCTTTGCTGCCGCAGGCAATGGTGGCGTTTGGAGTTCGATTGATGAGTTAGTTTTATTTGAGCAAGCCATAAAGCAAGCTTTATTTGTTAGTACTGAAACCGTAGCCGAGTCGCGCCAACTGCAGATCTCAGAAAACTGGAAGGGTAGCGAACCGCCTTTTATTGGGTGGTCATGGTTCATTGAAACTACAACTGATGGCTTACAAACCATTGGCCATACTGGAACACAGGGAGGATTTTATGCACACTATATGATTATACCTGAAAAGCAGATCCTTTATATTGTGTTAGCCAATAGAGCTTATCCGAGAGAGGAGAGTTTCCAAAAAATTATGGAATTGTTACGCTAAATATTGGGGTAATATAAAATTCAGAGTATAAATCATTTACTCCAGTGCAAGACCGTATTTTAAATAATGGCCCACATCCGACCTAACATAATTTTAAATTAATTGTTGACCAATGGGTATTGGTTTGAAATTATTAAGCCACTATCTTGTTACTTGCTTGTCAAGTGGCTTTAATCCATGGTAATTATTTATTGTTTTTGCTATCGGTAAATTTTTCAGACAATTTTTGCATGCACTTGTTCAGGTTGATTGTTTTATTGCCTATTCTTTTTTTTAGCACTTACCTACCAGTTGTAGCGCAAGGCCTAAATACCATCGATAGCCTGTTACGAAAAGTAGAAACTGTTAACGACACAATGCGCGTACTCGTTTATTATCGATTAAGTACAGTACGCGATGTTTCTGATGTAGCAGAAAGACGTAGGTATGCTGATCAAGCTATTAGTTTGGCAAAAAAGTTAAAATATAGTAACGGACTTGTGATCGTATACAGTAGCATGGCAGAGTTCAATCTTGTTGAATGGAGTGATTTCAATTTAGCAAGCCAGTACCTGGATTCAGCATTTCAATTTGAGGACAAAGCAAATGCCTGGGGTCTCAGGCATTTGTATCGGGTAAAGGGTACCTATTACGCCCAGCGTGGAGAGTTAAATGAAAGCTATTATTGGCTTATAAAAGCTTTAAAAAATAATGGAGAAATAGAAGATGAGTATACAGCACGATTGTATTGGGTTCAAGCGTATAATGCATTAATGATTGGAAAATTTACAGAAGCCAAGCATTTGATAAGAAAATGTATTGCGATTGCAGAGGCTCAGGAAAACTGGTTTATGGTAGGCGCTTCCCTAAATAATCTTGCAACCCTGTATTCAGATCGCCTTCAATACGATTCGGCATTATACTTCTTTAAAAAACTTTATCAATTTGAGTTAACTCACGGCAATCCACTTGATAATGTTATCTTGTTAGGCAACTTGGGTAAAGTCTATCTTGTGCAAGGAAAAGCAGATTCGGCCTATCAATACTTGCTGTTAGGACTTGCCTCGGCCAACAAGCTGAAAGTAAAAGAAGCCTATACTGGTATTTATAATTCTCTCGCATCTTATCATATTAAGCATAACCCCGACAGCGCCATATATTATGCTCATCGCGCAATGGGAAAGGATGAACAAAGAGATATTTATACCATGGAAAGTATTACACGTACACTTTCCAGCGCATTCGTTAATAAGCAGATGTTTGATTCTGCCTTTTATTATCAGAGCAAATACCTCAGTTATCACGACTCCGTGCTGAATGAAAGAAAAATTAAACAATTTGCTGAATTGGAATTACAATATGGAATTGAGAAAAAAGATATAGAAATTCAAAATCTGCAACAAACACAAGAATTGGATAAACTGAAGCGCAGAGGCCTATCCATTATGCTTGTTACCTTAGTTGTATTCATACTTATATTGTTCTTTTACTTCAAGTTGATTATTCGAACAAAGCAGAGAGAACTTATGAGTGCTCATAATCGACTGTCAGATTATCTCAAGAAATTACTTGAAAAATCTGAATTAGTTGATGAATTGAACGTGCAGTTACATCTACTCAAGGAAAGTAAAGATTCGGATGACAAGCAAATTGAAAGCTTATCACAAATTGTGAATGCATCGATTCTTACCGAAGAAGATTGGTGGGAGTTTAAGGCTATTTTTGAACGTGTACACAAAGGATTTTTTGCCGAGTTAAGAAATCAGTTTCCTGATCTTACCAATGCGGAAATCCGTCTGGCAGCTTTACTGAAACTACAACTTAGCACCCGCGAAATAGCCGGAATGCTGGGAATTTCTCCCGAAAGTGTAAGCAAAACACGCCATCGTCTGCGTAAAAAACTGAACCTCCCAGCTGCCGAAGACCTTCAAGAGTTTATTGTCAAGGTTTCTTAAGAAGTCACCTCCTTCCTAATCCGCTGTAATCCAATCGGTTAAATTTTGTCAGGGTATTTGTCCAGGCTAGAGATTAGTGATTCAAATTTACTAAAGCGTAATTGGTTAAGACAAACCAGCAATACAACCATGAAGAAGCCTCAAATATCAGTTTTGCTCATTTTTTTATTGACTTATTTTTTATCAAATGAAGCAAAATCGCAAAACCCCGAAGCCTGGAGCAGGCGTGTAGGTTCCATTGAATGGATGCACATCAATTCATTAGGTTACCTGGTAGTAAGTGTAACGGGTAGTTTGAAAGCCCTTGATCCGCAAACCGGTGAAGTTCTCTGGGAAGATAAAACCAAAGGCACGTTGCGCGAAGATCAATTGGAAGATATTATGGGTACCAGGTACTTGAAGATCAATTATGGTACCAATGAAGTTGATGCTACCCTGCCTATGATTGCTATTATGGATGTAATTACCGGCCAAACAGTTTTTGATTCGAGAAATGAAAAGCTCGGTGTACTGGGAAGTTATCCATTGCCCGGTTCCGGAAGATTTTTGGTAGTAGGTGTGCAACCCGGAAAATTTTCAGCCAAGTTGCTCATGTACGATATGGAAAGCGGAGCAAAACTTTGGGAGAATGAAGAAATATTCAAAGGTGATACCGGAAAAGGCGGAGTGTTGGGACGAGTGGCCGGTGCAGTGCAAAGCATGATGAATATGCAATCGCTTACCTCAGAACCATTAGAGATCGATATCGAACATGTTTTGATTACGCATCCTAATTATGTAATCAAATTGAAGTCGGCCGATGGTACAACTGTTTGGCGAACCAAAATTGAAGAGTCTAGCCGCGCGGAATTAATATTTTCATCAGTAAAACCAAATGTGGTATTTGTCGGGGCCGAGACTGAATCTGAATCAATGATGTCATCAGGCAGTGGACCACCTCCTAAAACTTATCTTACCAATTACTATGCATTTGATATAAATAGTGGTAATGCAATATGGAGTAAACCCGTGCGTAACAGTAATGAACGTTTGAATATTGTTGTTCCAACTGATAAGGGATTAGTGATTATGCCTGGCATGAGTGGTAACATGCCAAGAACTACACTCAACCTTATTGATTACAGCACAGGCATTACAAGCTGGGGAACAAAAGGAAGGGGCATAAAGGCCGATGGCACGGTTATCGACTACCTGGACTCTGATGAAGGTCTGGTCATTAGTACAGAAGCAGTTAGCGCGAACCAAAATAAGGGTGAAAATTATTTTCTCAATGTACTTGATATCAATAACGGATCGCTCAGGTTTGTTAAATCGGTGAAAGTAAATGGCAGATTGGTTACTACCGAAGTTGTTCCGAAAGGTATTTTATTTATCACTACGCATGAAGTGAACATTGTTGATCCCCGGACGGGCAGTGTTGTATTGGCCAATGCCATCGAATCAGGCGGACCAAAAAGAATGGATAAGGTGGTTCCATTTCCATTCACAAGTAATAATGATAAACTCTATGTGTTCTCAACAAAAGAAGGTATTGTTAAGGAGTTAGATAAAAATACCGGAAACGTTCGATCACTTAATACAGCCAAGCTTGAATTGGGTGGAAAGGAAATTCCAAAATATATTGATGCCTATGAAGAAGGCATAGTGCTTAGTTCAGATCAGAATGTGGTGATGATTGGCTATGACGGGTTACTTAAATTCAATAGCTATTTTACTCCACCACGACAAAGTGGATTAATGCGTGCACTTGCAGCAGCTGAAGCAATTAAAGGAATATATATAGGTGCTGTAATGGCAGCTGCTTCAGTTACGTATGCGGGGATAGCATCTTCTTCAAATGATGTCGCAGTAAAACAAGTTGGAACAGGAGCAGCGGTTGTAACCGGAGGCATAGCCGCATATTCATTTGCATATACCGGCAAAGCCTTAGCCGATTTTAACAGGAGGTTCAAAGCCACTACTACTACAGACAACTACCTGATAGTATTATCCGAAGTAGCGCCAAGAGATTTTAGATTATTACAAGTTGATAAACGTAGCGGTAAAACACTGGCAACTTTTGATCTGGGCAAAGACCGTGATCCTTTTTATTCCCTGGATTTTATCGATCATCAGATTTATTATCAATCCAGACCATCAGAAATTACTTGTTTTAAATTGACTCAATAGTATTAACTAACACTATAAAATAATAATAAATGAAAAGTTTAAAATTTATTGCAGGAATATTTTTAGTCGGTGCTTTGCTTGTTTTTAATTCATGTAAGGATGAAGAAGATCCTACACCGCTAGCAAGTAAAACAGAACTATTAACTGCTAGTCCTTGGAAACCAACTCAAATTAAATTTGGAGATTTTACCGGACCTGTTGATGACTGTACTGCGGATGATGTACACACTTTCACAGCTAATGGTACCTATACTTTTGATGAAGGCCCCACCAAGTGCGAAGAAGACGACCCACAATCATATTCAGGTACATGGTCCTTTAATACAGCCGAAACATTTTTAAATATTAGTGAGGATGGCTTTACATTTGAAAAGGAGATATTGGAGCTAAGTGCTACTACAATGAGATTAAAGTTTAGCTTTTTTGGCGTTGAAATAGAAGAGACTTACGGAAAGTAAACTGAAAACGATATCGTAATAATTGGGACAGGTTTATCTTAGGATAAGCCTGTTTTTTATTTAAAGAGAAATCAAAGTTCTTAATGATTTGGAAATATGCGCTATCAATCTTTTAATTATTTTTTCTTTTATATTGAGTGGATTTTAGAATTCTCTACCTAAAATTTAATCGTATGGCTAAAAAAGAAATTTCAGATTACTCTACTGAAGAGTTGAAGAGCAATGAAAAAACGCTTAAAGTAGTGGTTTATATATTGATGGTTATTCTTGTGATTTATGGTATAACCATGTTTTATTTAATGTTTACCGGAGGATGGCAAGCACAAAATCCTGTAATAGTAATGCCTTTCTTTTTATTTGTTATTATGGTTTTAGTTAATTCCAAAAGAAGTAAAGTACAGGCCGAATTGAAGAGGCGTGTGCAATAATTAAAAGTTATTCTTATTAAATTCAAGCTATAAAATGGAAAAGGAAAATTCGGTTCGCCCCTTCACTGAATATTTACCTCTTGGGTATATCTACCTTATTCTTTTGGGAATTGTAAGTGATTCAATTTACTACGGAATTTTGGGAGTTAATATCATGAGCTATTCCAATGTGTTGGATGTACTATTGAGCCCTATTGTGAACATTACAAGCAACTTGGTGCTGGCAGTTACCTTTGTGGGGTTGCCTTTATTCTGTTATCTCTATTTACTATTAATAAGAAAGTTAACTGCCAAAAAGGATAACACAGAAACGAATAAGAAAAACTTCTTTACATCGCTCTCATTTACTCAGCTTTGGGTGGTGCTAACTGCATTCAGCGTATTTTCTGCTTTTATGGGTTTGGGATTGGGAGGAGGATTTGCAACTAAGAAAAGTCTTGAAAGAAAAGATTTTAATTTAACTCATAAACTTTCGTTCAATGACGGAGAAACTATTCAAGCAAAAGTAATAGGTAATAATGGCTCTTATGTTTTTTACGTTTTAAAGAACCAAAGTCAGGTTGTTGTTTCGCCAATTCAAAACAATATCAAAAAAATCGAAAAAATAAGTACCAAATAGTAATATAGGATTGAAAAAACTTGAAAGTTTTAAGTCTTATATACTTTCAGAGAAATCTTTATTTTATAAAATAAATTCTTTATAGGAATTAATCAATACCTATAGGCAAATACATTGTTTGCTATTGATTATATTGAGACACTAAATTTTAATTTCGACACATTGAAATTTCAGCTTTTGGAAGATTAATATATTAATCAAAGTTGACTTTAGCACGGCAAAGTAACCAACTAAGTCCACCGCATGACGTTGTAAAATCACACATACAGTAGGATGTTTCTATTTCTGCATATCAGTAACTTTGACAGGGATTATACCAGACTGCTCAAAAAATAAAATTAAAATTATGAGGGATCTGACAGTAAAAATTAATGGAATAGTGACTGTTTTAGCTGATATATATGTCAATCGTATTGATTTGATAGAACTGGTAAATAAGCAGCAATCTCTTGTTTGTATTTAATATGCTTACTTTGTTCTGGTAAAGAGTATACAGTTTTATTCAATCGTATTGCTTATTTGAATTGTATTTAATCTCAGGCTTTAAATTCAAATTAAAATGAAGAGGATATTTTGCTCTATCATTATACTCCAATTAATTTGCGGATTTGCTAATGACTTGACAGGTCAGTCCGCTATAGATATTTCTGGTGAATGGAAAGGTGTAAGCAAAATAACACTTGCGCAGGATTTACTTCTTGAGTATCATTTTGAACAAAAAGGGTTAACTGTGGAGGGAATTCTAATACACAAAACTTTAAATGGAAAAGATTCAAGCAAAGTGAAATTTGCTGGTTCTATTTTAAGCGGTGTGGTGAGTATTAGAATGAACCAAATTGTATATAAAACTTTTCCTACATGTCTTAGTTTACATGAATTGCATTTTAAGCAAATAGATGGGCAGGAAATATTGGTTGGCAAATGGAAAGGTGACTGGGGTTTAGATACTTGTCCACCGGGTACTTCGGGTAGTATCGAAATTGCAAGAACTGAAAACGCGCCCCTGGCTTCTATAAGAAATGTTGAAGTTGAGTTGGTGGACAAGGAGGATATGGAAGGCAATGCGCTATTAAGTGAATTGATAAATCGTAAATATTATGCTCTTATCATTGGTATTGATGATTACGCAGATGATGCCATACAAGATCTGGATAATCCGGTTGCCGATGCAAAAGAATTACAGCAAGTACTGCAAACACATTACACTTTCGATAAAGAACTAGTTATTTTTCTTACCAATCCTTCGCGCACCAGAATTATTGAAGCATTTGATATGTTAAGTGAGAAAATCACGGAGCGTGATCACCTGCTTATTTTTTATGCTGGTCACGGCATATGGGACGAAAGATTGAATCAAGGTTTTTGGCTTCCGGCTGATGCAAAGTTGAATAGCAAAGCACAATGGCTTTCTAATAGTACTATTCGTGATTATATAGGGGGTATTCCATCTAAACATACCTTGTTGATTACGGATGCCTGTTTTAGTGGAGGTATATTCAAAGAAAGAGCAGTAAACTTTGATAACAGCAAGGCCATTCTTGAAATGTATAAATTGCCAAGCCGTAAGGCAATGACGAGCGGTGCTTTAAAGACTGTCCCCGATAAAAGTGTGTTTATTACCTATCTCAACAAAAATCTTATCAATAATAATCAACCCCTACTCTCTGCTGAGGATTTATTTAGAAGATTTAAAATCGCAGTAATCAATAACAGTAGCAATGGCCAGGTACCTCAGTATGGCGCTATCGGTCAGGTTGGAGACGAGGGTGGCGATTTCATTTTTCTGAAGAGACAATAGTCTATTTTCTAATCCTTCCATCACAAGTCAGTTTTATTCTGCTTTATTTTTCATAGTTTGAGGTTTTAAACACAACCCATGAAGAAGAAATCCCTATTCCTTATTTGCGTTGGCTTTGTGGCATTAACCTCAATTGCACAAGTTGAAAAATCTCCAAACCGTGCTGAAGGTGATGGACCTTACACCCAATTGATTATTCGCGGAGTCACTTTGATTGACGGTACCGGGGCGCCTCCAATTGGTCCGGTTGATATTGTGGTTAAACAAAACCGCATTACTGATATCCGTACTGTTGGATATCCAGGTGTGCCGATTACAGAAAACAGAAGACCCAAGCTGGAGGCAGGAGGAAGAGAATTAAATGCAGAAGGTATGTTCCTTATGCCGGGCTTTGTTGATATGCACGGGCATATTGGTGGAAGCCAGGCACCTAAGGCTGAATATGTATATAAACTATGGATGGGTCATGGCATCACCACCATCCGCGACCCCAGTGCGGGTAATGGTTTGGATTGGGTACTTGAACACAAGCGCAAAAGTGCAAAAAATGAAATTACAGCACCACGCATTTTAGCGTATTCCTCTTTCGGACAAGGGCACAGCGGACCAATCTCTACACCTGAACAAGCAAGGGTATGGGTGCAGAATAACCAAAAGCGTGGAGCTGATGGTATCAAATTTTTTGGTGCAGCGCCCGATATCATGCAAGCTGCAATCGAAGAAAACAAGCGGCTTGGTTTGCGTTCTGCTTGTCATCACGCACAGATGGATGTAGCAAGATGGAATGTGCTAAACTCTGCACGCGCTGGTTTAACCTCTATGGAACATTGGTACGGCTTACCTGAAGCTTTATTCGAAAAGCAAACCATTCAAGATTATCCTTTAGATTATAATTACCAGAATGAGCAACATCGATTCGAAAATGCTGGTAAACTTTGGAAACAAGCTGCAGCACCTTATTCAGATCACTGGAATAAAGTGATGAATGAATTGCTGGCGCTTGATTTTACCTTAGATCCTACCTTCAACATTTACGAAGCCAGCCGCGACTTACATAAAGCACGTAGAGCAGAATGGCATGATGAATACACACTTCCACAATTGTGGACATTCTTTCAACCCAATAGAAGGGCGCATGGCTCTTATTGGTTTGACTGGGGTACTGAACAGGAAGTGGCCTGGAGAGAAAACTACAGACTGTGGATGATCTTTGTGAATGAATACAAGAACAGAGGAGGTCGTGTAA
>CAZVFM010000089.1:0-9849 GCA_964626095.1 uncultured Roseivirgaceae bacterium
AGGGAAAACAAAGAAGAAGCCTTGCGCATTAACCCAGGGTTTAATCGTTTTGTGTGGAACATGCGTTACCCCAATGCTGAAGGCTTTGATGGTTTAATAATGTGGGCCGCATCTCTGGTTGGTCCGCGCGCTATACCCGGAACTTATAAAGCCAAGTTCACTGTAAACGGTGAATCGCAGGAAACAGAATTTGAAATTCTGGCCGACCCGAGATCGTCTTCTTCACAACAAGACTTGGTAGCACAGTTTGAGTTTTTAATTAGTGTTAGAGATAAAGTCACAGAAACACACAATGCCATAAAAAATATCAGGCAAGCAAGAGAGCAGATCAACAAAGTAACTGCACAAACAAAAGGAAAAGAAGAATTCAAAGCATTGAATGATCTTGCCAAAAATATGATAGACGAGATGAAGCAAATAGAAGAGAATTTGTATCAAACCAAAAATCGCAGCGGGCAAGACCCGCTTAATTTCCCGATTCGTTTGAACAATAAATTGGCTGCGCTGGCATCAGAAGCAGGCCGAGGCGATTACAGGCCAACAGACCAGGTAATGGCTGTACGCACTGAATTGACTACAGCAATTGATCTTGAATTAAATAAGTTGAATAAAATTTTTAATGAGCATGTCCCCCAATTTAATAAGATGGTAAAGGAGAATGAATTAGATGCGGTTGTATTAAAATAGCCCACTTTGTTTCAGGTTTCGGATTTTTGATAATCCGAAACCTGAAATATTAAAAAGATTACATTTTTTTCTTTACGTTGAGCGGTCTCATCTCTACATCTACAATATGATAATTATCAGGCGCTTCGATACAGTGCAGAATGGTTGATGCAATTTCCTCGGGCATCATCATGTCATCATTTATTTCTATCGAATCAATCTTATCAAAGAAATTAGTTTTAACGGAACCCGGGTAAACACAAGTAACCTTAATACCGAAAGGGCGCAACTCCTTAAACAAGGATTGAGACAAACCTCTTACTGCAAATTTGGTTGCACAATAGGCAGCCATTCCTGGAATACCCTGGGTACCGGCTACTGATGAAATATTGATGATATGTCCTCTTTTGTGTTTTTTCATATAAGGAACTACCAAGCGCGAAGCATAAAAAATACCATGAACATTTGTATCAAACATCTCATGCCACTGTTCTGGTAACAATTCGTCCATATCACATTCATAACCCAAGCCCGCATTATTGATCAGCACCCTGATCTCGTCACCAAAATCCCTTACGGTTTCATCAAATGTTTTTTTTACTGCATCAATAGATCTTATATCAGTAGTATAGTGTGTAAAGTTGGGATGTTGGAGGTTAGGCTTCGTTCTGCTCCAACCCGCTACACGTGTTCCTTTGGCCAATAATGCTTGCGCGATGGCCAGACCAATTCCTTTACTTACTCCGGTAACAATGGCAACTCTTCCACTCAATATCATTTTGTTATATTTTAATCAAAAAAATCGGCTCTGGTAATTGTCGGCAGAATTAGAAAACATACTTATTTAGTCCTTTCAATTGTAAACTGTACCAATTGTTGTAAGGATTGTTTATAGTCTGATTCAGGAAATTCAAATAAAATTTCCAGGGCTTCGTCATAAAATTTCTTCATTGAAGCTTTCGCATAGTCTATTCCTCCTGATTGCTTTACAAATGCAATAACCTCTCTCACCTTCTTAGGCTTGTCGTTATCATTTCTCACTATGCTGATTATCTTTCTTCGCTCAAGCCAAGAACTTTTTTGCAAAGCATAGATCAAAGGCAAGGTCATTTTCTTTTCCTTGATGTCAATGCCAAGTGGTTTACCTATCTCACTTTCACCATAATCGAACAAATCATCTTTAATTTGAAAGGCCATTCCAATCTTTTCTCCAAACAGTCGCATTTTTTCCACGCTTCCATTTTCCGATCCGCTTGATGCTGCGCCAACGGCACAACATGCGGCAATGAGTGAAGCTGTCTTCTGCCGGATAATTTCGTAGTATACCTCCTCAGTAATATTAAGTTTTCTTGACTTCTCAAATTGGAGTAATTCCCCTTCACTCATCTCCTTTACAGCCGCGGTTACAATGCGAAGCAATCCAAAATCATTGTTATCAACAGAAAGGATAAGTCCACGGGAAAGCAAAAAATCTCCAACCAATACAGCAATTTTATTCTTCCATAATGCATTAACAGAAAAGAAACCTCTTCTGTAGTTAGCTTCATCCACCACGTCATCGTGTACCAGGGTAGCTGTATGTAACAACTCAATCAAGGAGGCCCCTCGATAAGTAGCTTCAGAAATATTACCCGTTAATCCGGCACTTAGAAAAACGAACATAGGGCGCATTTGCTTCCCTTTACGCTTCACAATATAGCTCATGATCTTGTCGAGCAAAAGTACCTGGGTTTTCATAGAAGACCTGAATTTGAGCTCAAATTCCTCCATTTCTCGGGCAATTGGTGCTTTAATATGATCGAGCGTTAATGACATGGTAAATATTAAGAGCTACAATTATAAGCTATGAGGGTATGCCAGCAAAGCTTATTTATTAATTGAGAATAATAAAGATTTGTTTATACTGACAAATGAAATTTAGGCCTAAATTTCCGATAATTGAATGCGTGTAATATCTAATTAAAAAATCCATAGATTTCCCAAGTAAACTCATTTAACAGTTATGGGTAAAAAATCCAAAAAACCAACTGAAACCAAACCAGACACAGCACCAATTTTTAGTGATGAAGGTGACGATGGCGCAGTTATTCTTGAAATACTTTCTTATAACGAAAAAGAAGCCATTTATCAATCTGAAAATTCGATTGAAGAATTGATGAAACACTTTAATCCCAGCCTGGTAAACTGGGTAAATATAGACGGAATTCACGATACAGGCATTATTAATAAAATCAGTACCCACTTCAATCTACATACCTTATTGATTGAAGATATCATGCATACCGACAAGCAAGCTAAGGCTGAAGAATATGATGACCATCTTTTCTTTAGACTTCAAATGCTTTACAAAATAGAAGGCAGCAACATCGATTACGAACAAATGAGTTTTGTTTTGGGCAAAAATTACCTCATCACATTTCAAGAGAAAGAGGGTGATCTCTTTGGTAATTTACGAGAGCGAATAAAATTAGATCTAGGCAAAGTAAGAAAACAAAGAGCTGACTATCTTTTTTACCGTATGATGGATATCATTGTGGATAACTATTACGTGATTTTAGATTCCATTGGCGAAAGAATTGAAACACTGGAAGACATTATATACGAAGAAGGGCCGGAGAATGAGGTATTTGTTCAGATACAAGAACTAAAGAAAGACATCATTTATTTAAGGAAAGCTGTTTTCCCGCTCCGCGAGGCCATGAACAAGGTCATCAAAGACGAATACGGTTTCATTGATGAAGAAAATGTGCGGTACTTTTCAGATGTTTACGACCACGTGATCCATCTAATCGACTCACTTGATACCTATAAAGACCTTGGTTCAGGCCTTATTGATACATACATCAACATGCAGAACAGCCGAATGAACGAGGTCATGAAGGTGTTAACCATCATTGCTACCATATTTATCCCGCTAACTTTTATCGTGGGGGTTTACGGTATGAACTTTGAATTTATGCCCGAATTGCACTTAAAATGGGCCTATCCTGTGGTTTGGATAGGAATGCTTTTGGTAACAGCGGGAATGATTGTATATTTTAAGCGTAAAAAATGGCTTTAAATCTAACCTAAACCTATTGCTATGCTGCTCGATATCTTGCTGCTTTTAGCAGGATTTGTAATTCTAATTAAAGGAGCCGACTTTTTAGTTGATGGCGCTTCTTCTCTTGCAAAGAAATACAATATTTCTCCACTCATTATTGGTTTGACCATTGTTTCATTCGGAACATCAGCTCCTGAAATTGCAGTGAATATATTCTCATCCATTAATGGTAAGAGTGAAGCACTGTTTGGAAATATCCTGGGCAGCAACATGTTTAACCTAATGTTTATTCTTGGTATTTCCGGACTGATTTATCCATTGGTGGTTCAGAAAAATACAGTTAAGTATGAAGTGCCCTACTCATTGCTAGCCGCAATCATAGTTTTTATTCTTGTAAACGACCAATGGCTATGGGGTGCAGAAGAAAATGTATTGAGTACTTATGATTCCGTAATACTCCTGGTATTTTTTGTACTCTTTCTTTTGTACATCTATCGTTCCATGCAAACACAGGGCGTGAACGATGATATCAAAATAAAAGAATACTCTAAACTCAAATCAATATTGCTATCAGTAGGGGGGGTAATCATGTTGGTTGGTGGTGGCAAGCTAACCCTTGACAGTGCATTACACTTAGCTCAATTGTTTGGCTTGAGTGAAAAATTGATAGGCCTTACCATTCTTGCAGTGGGTACCTCACTTCCTGAGTTAGCTACTTCTGTAGTAGCTGCATTAAAAAAGAATACCGATATAGCCATAGGAAACGTTATAGGCTCAAACATATTCAACATTTTCCTTGTGCTTGGTATTAGTGGATTGGTCAGTCCTATCCCCTTCAATTTAGCATTGAATACAGACCTCTATGTACTAATGGGGGGCACCATTATTTTAATGATTTCGATGGTAACACTTACCAAATCAAAGCTCGACAGGTGGGAAGCTTTCGTGCTACTGGTTGCGTACCTCTCTTACATAATATACCTCATCATAAGAAATTAAAGAGAAAAATAATTTTCATCTTCTCAGACCTCAAACTTTCTATACTTCCTGGCAAAAATTACAACAAAAGTTGCAGTCACAAACATGATTAAACTGTAGATAGCCGCAGGTACGGCAATGGCTGTGTTGTTTAATATTAATGGACTCAAAGCAATGGCAATGGCAAGGGTGCCGTTCTGAATTCCCGTCTCTATTGAAATGGCTACCTTTTGCCTGTATTCAAGCTTAAATAATGTGCCAGTTACAAATCCGAGTGCAATTGCAGAAATATTCAACAACAACGCTGCTATACCTGATTGCTGAAAATAAGGAATAATATTCGCACGCTCTTTAATAATAGCGAGTAAAAGAATCAACACAAAAAATAAAGCCGACATAATATTAACCGACTTTAAAGCCTTTGAAGTAAACTCGGGAAACTTAGATTTGATATACATACCTATTGAAACAGGTAATATAGTAACCAGGAAAATTTGCAATATGGTTTCAGCAATGGGTAATTGAATGGCCTGACTTCCTCCCATAAAATAAAACAAAGAGAGATTAAGAAATAAGGGAATACTAAAGTTGGTTACAAAACTACTAATTGCAGTAAGTGAAACAGAAAGTGCCAGGTCTGCTTTTGCTAAATGTGAAATGATATTGGAGGTAGCACCTCCCGGACAAAGTGTGAGTAACATAATGCCCACTTTTAATTCAGGCGGCATATCAAAACTGATGGCAATTGCAAAACCTAGTAAGGGTAAGATCAATAATTGATTTGTCAGTCCTAATAAAACCGCTTTGGGATAAACAAATATTTTTTTAAAGTCACTTGTAGTAAGTGTCATTCCCATACCCAGCATGATGATTCCCAAAGCAAGTGGTAGAAAAATTGCGGTTAAGGTACTTTGTTCCATGGTTCAGATTTTATTGGTGGTTGAAAGTAAAATTAAAAATGCATTTAACAAATGTCTTAATTTCATTCAGGTTCACAAATAGCTGATTTTTATCATTTGTTTTGACCATAGTGCAGCTCTATATTAGCCATGAATAATAAATTATTTTGGAAGAAATACGCTTCATAGAATTACTTGCCGGCATAGGGATTTTTCTCTTTGGAATGTTTCAATTAGAGGAGTCACTTAAGCAATTGTCAGGTGGTACTTTCCGTAAACTTATCCGGAAGTTTACTAAAAACTGGTTGCGTAGTGTTACAAGTGGTGTTTTGGCTACAGCTATATTACAAAGCAGTTCCGCTGTTTCACTTATGGTACTTGCTTTTGCCGGTGCTGGTATTATAGGAATGGAAAGTGCCATTGGTGTTATCATAGGCTCTAACCTTGGCACCACACTTACGAGTTGGATTGTTGCTACCGTGGGGTTCAAACTAAAAATAGAAATACTCGCCCTGCCCTTCATAGGCTTAGGTGGATTAGGCCTTATCTTTTTCGGTACCTCAACAAGAGCAACCAACATAAGCAAGTTCATGGTTGGCTTCGGTTTTTTATTTCTTGGTTTGGATTATATGAAAAGCAGCATCGAAGCACTGGCCCAAGACTATGACCTTGCTGCATTAAAAAATTATCCCGGCATTGCTTTTCTGGCGATTGGATTTGTGCTTACTGCCATCGTGCAATCAAGCTCGGCTTCCATGGCTATTATCTTAAGTGCCTTACACACCGGTGTATTAACCTTTCCACTTGCCGCTTTCATGGTAATTGGTACCAACCTGGGAACAACTGTTACGGTAATGATAGGTTCGCTCGGACCACAAAGCATTAAAAAACGTGTTGCATTTAGTCACTTGCTATTTAATTCCATTACGGCAGGTATTGCATTGCTAATCTTTCCGCTTCTAGTTTATATCATTCAGGATATATTCCATCTGTCAAACGATCCGGTTACCGGACTCGCCTTGTTCCACACCCTATTTAATCTTTTAGGCGTACTTGTATTCTTACCTTTTATAGGATATTTCACTTCTATTGTCATTCGGGTAATTAAGGAGAAAGAAAATAATGTTACACATTACATTCACTCCTTAAAACCAGATGTGCCCGAAGCAGGTATTGCTGCATTGCAAAATGAAATCCGGCATTTAATTCTTGAAGTTATTCGCTACCATATCCGCATTCTAAAGTTTAACAGACGAGAGCCCTTTCAATCATTTTTTAAAAAAGAAGAAACCACTAAAACCATAAATCTGAATTTACCCGATCATTACCTGCTTATTAAATCATTAGAAGCTGAGATATATGCCTTTGCTTCTGGAGTGCAGGTAAATCCACTAAAAGATGAGGAGGCGCGTGAATTAAATAAACAACTTCACTCTGCACGAAATGCGGTTGCCTCAGCAAAAACCATAAAAGACATTCAACATAATATTCTGGAAGCAGAGAATACAGATAACGATAATGTAAGCAACTTGCTTTTGCACGTAAAGGATCATTGGTTACAAGCACATGAAATATTTTTAAAAGTATTGGAGGCTCAGGATTCTGGTACTAACATTTCTAATTTACAAGCACTTGAAAATCTCACAAAAGAAGAGGATCTTTCATTCACACATTTGATTACGCAAGCCATTGCCTCAAGAAAAATAAAACAAGGTGAGATCCCAACAATGATTACACTAAATCGTGTTTTTGTTTTATCGGTTAGGCAACTTATCAATGCACTACGCGATTTACAATTAACCGAACCCGAAGCTGTAATTGCTGAAAAACTATCTGAAGCTTCCAGTTAATATTGTTTTGAATTTACCTCTCATCATTTTATCTATTTCTTAAATCGAAATGAATTAAAAATGATGTAAATATTTGGTACCTTAAGCATTATTTCTGCGAATTATGTCTAAGAATTTAAGCCATCTGGCCGGAAGAAAAGGAGTAAATCAAACTTTGTTTGAGGAACTGGGCATTGCTGCGCAACAAACTGGCACGCCCTCCAAAGAAAAGATGGAGGAATTGCGCAAAGCATTTCTGGTGGGTAAGGCCAATGTTTACGGTACCGCAACTTTTTATGATTTTTTAAAACCCGAAAATCAGGGAAAGAAAATCTATGTCTGCAATGGCAGTGCCTGCCTGTGTGCTGGCACGCAACCTGAGTTAAAAGAAAAACTAAGCCAACATTTTGCTGCCGATGAAATTGGGGAGATGTGCTGCCTGGGAAGATGTCATGAAAATGCTGCTTTCTTTTACGAAGGAAATAACTACTCGGGCAAAGCCATAGATCAGATAGATGATATCAAGAAAAATAAAACAGCACTTCTTGATAGTTACCACATTGCAGCTAAAGGAACAGCCATACTCATCCAAAAATTTCCGGGATTAAAAACATATTACAAAATTCTGGAAGATGCTTTGAAGAAACCCGCTAATGAACTTCAAGAGGAATTAAAAACTTCGGGCCTCAAAGGCAGAGGTGGTGCAGGTTTTCCGATGGCTATTAAATTGGAAACTTGTCGCAACACTGCGGCTGAGCAACGCTTTATTGTTTGTAATGCTGATGAAGGCGATCCGGGCGCTTACTCCGACAGGTATTTACTCGAACATCAAGCTCACAGTGTGTTGATGGGCATGATCATCGCAGGCTATCTGGCTGATGCCAGCATGGGGGTAATTTATTTAAGAGCCGAATATCCTGAGTCCATTGATGTAATTGAAAAAGCAATTGCTGAATTGTATGAAAATAAATTAGTCGGTGAAAATATTTTTAACTCAGGCTTTTCTTTCGACTTCAAATTGATCAAAGCACAAGGCGCTTACATCTGTGGTGAGGAAACTGCTTTACTTTCTTCTATTGAAGGTCAGCGACCGGAAGTACGCATTCGTCCTCCCTTCCCTGCACAGCAAGGTTTGTTCAATTTACCAACTGTGGTAAATAATGTGGAGACTTTGGCCAATCTTCCTTACATCATGCAACATGGCGGTAAAGCTTTTGCAGCGATAGGAACAGCAAAATCAAGCGGCACTAAATTGCTTTCATTGGATGGATACTTCAACAAACCTGGTTTGTATGAAGTAGATATGGGTACTCCCTTGGAAGTTGTCGTGAATGAATTGGGCTGAGGTTTTCACGAACCGGTAAAAGCCATGCACATTGGTGGTCCGCTGGGCGGATTGGTGCCTGTATCCAAAATCAAAGACCTGACGATTGATTTTGAATCTTTTGCAACTGAAGGCTTTTTGCTCGGTCATGCTTCAGTTGTTTGTATCCCCGAAAAATTTCCATTGATACTATATATCGAACATTTATTTGAGTTTACGGCACACGAAAGCTGTGGAAAGTGTTTCCCTTGTAGACTGGGTTCTACCCGCGGTAAAGAAATGTTGGAAAAAGCGCGCACGAGCGATTATAAAATAGATAAAGTATTAATGGATGATTTATTGGAGGCACTGGAAATTGGTTCGCTGTGTATGCTGGGAGGCGGATTGCCACTTCCGGTAAAAAATGCATTGCAGTATTTTGATGAAGAGTTGAGTAAATATTTTAAAAACAGTAACCATAAAGTGCACTAAGAGCTTTGTGTACTTTGAGCAAACCTCTGTGAACTTTGTGGTAAAAAGACAATTGATATGGAAACGGTAAGTACAAAAACAACAGCGGGCATTCATACCAATGGCAATGGCGCAGGAAAAATAAGCCTTGCCTATATCAATGATAAGCCTTACGAAATAAAGGCAGGTGAAACCGTGCTTTCATTTGTTCGCAGGCATATTGGTAAAAACCATGTACCTACTTTGTGTGATGCACCCAACCTGGAACCCTTTGGTTCTTGCCGTGTATGCAGTGTTGAAATGGCTCTCAAAAAAGATGGGCCTACTAAAACCGTTGCCTCTTGTCACACACCTTTAGCACCCAATGCTTACATCTATACCGAAACAGAAAAAATAAATCGCTTACGCAAGAACATCATTGAGCTTGTACTTACCGACCACCCGCTGGACTGCCTTACCTGTGAAGTCAACAATAACTGCGAGCTTCAAACCGTAGCCGCACAGGTGGGTGTGCGCGATGTCCGTTATCCGGAAGGAAAAAATCATTTGCACAGAGAAAAAGATTTGAGTCATCCTTACATGACATCCGATATGTCGAAGTGCATCAATTGTTTCAGATGCGTGCGTGCCTGCGATGAAGTGCAGGGAGAATTTGTACTC
>CAZVFM010000090.1:0-9842 GCA_964626095.1 uncultured Roseivirgaceae bacterium
AAATTTTCATACTTCCCATCCGCTTTTACCAGTACAGCATCTCCCCTTTGCTCGGCCAAAACTGTAGGCATACACCCTCTTGTTCCAATTATACCATTGAGGCCATTCAAGAATGGGGCGCAATCAAAGGAAGCTGGCTCGGCATGAAGCGTATAGCGCGTTGCCATCCCTGGGGTACACATGGTTACGATCCCGTACCAAAAAATCCGGCCAACGCTAAATAGTACATTTAATAATTATGGTGTAGCTTCACAAGCTTATGCATACTGAAGACAATTATATTCAAAGGGGACTTCGTAATAAATTGGTTAGACTGCTTGCGCAAAAGGGTATTCAAGACCAACGTGTACTGGCTGCCATCAATAAAGTACCCAGGCATTATTTTTTTGATTCTGCCCTTTTACAACACGCGTACCAGGACAAAGCCTTTCCCATTGGCGAGGGCCAAACCATTTCCCAACCCTACACCGTAGCCTTTCAAACAGAAAAACTGGAAGTAAAACCAGGAGACAAAATACTGGAAATAGGTACTGGCTCAGGCTATCAGGCTTGTATTTTAATGGAAATGGGCGCCACAGTTTATACCATTGAATATAACCGCAAGCTTTTTGAAGGTACACGCGATTTTCTCCCTTCCATGGGTTATAAGCCCTACTTTTTTCATGGCGATGGCAGTAAAGGTTTACCCGCCAAAGCACCTTACGATAAAATTATTGTTACCGCGGCCGCCCCTGTAGTTCCTGAAGATTTAATTAAGCAATTAAAGCCTGGCGGTATACTGGTGATCCCTGTGGGCGACCTGGAAAAACAAAGAATGTTAAAAATAACCAAGCTGGCTGATCAGCAAACTCAAACAGATGAGTACGATTATTTTAGCTTTGTACCTTTGAAAGGAGATAAGGGTTGGGAGAAGTAGATAATATAATGTTTGAAATTGTAAATCAAGATGCCAAAGAAATCTAAAAAAGCGAGCGAATCATTTGTAAGCATGATGCAGTTTGTACTGCCTAATGATACCAACACCCTTAATAATTTAATGGGTGGAAAACTTATGCACTGGATGGACATTGTTTCGGCCATATCCGCACAAAAACACTCTAACAGAATTGTGGTTACCGCCTCGGTTGACAATATCTCATTCAGAGAACCTATACGCTTAGGCAACGTAGTTACGCTCAATGCAAAAGTTACACGTGCTTTTAACTCATCTATGGAAGTACGAATAGATGTGGAGGCCGAAGATATACCGGGCAATAAAAAATATGAAAGCAACTCTGCCTACTTCACTTTTGTAGCGGTCGATCAAATGGGTAAGCCCATTGATGTGCCTGAAGTAGAGACAGAAACAGAAGAAGAAAAAGCGCATTATGACGGTGCATTAAGAAGAAGACAATTGAGACTTATACTTGCCGGACGCATGAAACCACAAGACGCAAATGAGCTCAAATCAATTTTCGATATTAAAGAAGTACAACAATAATAATGGAGCACTCCTTTATCCATGAAGATGTTTATTCAATTAAAACAACCAACCTGGTGGTGGTCGAAAAAACCTATTTTGATTTGTCGGCAGATGAACAGCGCTTGCTGAAAAATATAATGGATAGTATAAATGAAAAACTAAGTTATCAGCAACTGCACTGTGTTTTCTCGAACGAAAACCCAGATCAGCTCATTCAAAAATATCAGTCCAAGAAATTGCTCATTTTCGCAGAACCCTCCTCAACCGAAGTACAAACACATGTTTCAGGTTCAAAAATATTGTATGCCGGAAATCTGGAAGAATTGAATGCGAACGAGGCCATGAAAAAGCAACTCTGGAATGGGCTCAAGAAGCTATTTACGCAGTAGTTAAATGTATTGAACTGAGATTTTTAAAATAAGCCTCTTATTCTATCTTTGCGCTTGCTTTTTAAGCCCATCCTGAATATTCAGGATGTTTTTTTGCCATTAATCTATCAAATTACTGAAATAACAGCCATGAACAGTATTGTATTTTTAATTCCTGCACTCGGTCTTATTGGCCTATTAGTAATGATCGGAAAAGCCATGTGGGTATCCAAACAGGATCCGGGAAACGATCGAATGAGACAGATATCCACTTATATTGCTGAAGGTGCGTTGGCCTTTCTCAAGGCAGAATGGAAAGTGCTTGGATATTTTGTGATCATTGCAGGCTTACTACTGGCCTATTCAGGTACACTTGTTGAAAGTTCTTCACCGGTAATTGCTATCTCATTTATATTAGGTGCCTTTCTTTCTGCTTTCGCAGGATGGATAGGCATGAACATCGCCACCAAGGCCAACGTGCGAACCACCGAAGCCGCACGTACAAGTCTTGCCAAGGCATTAAAAGTATCCTTCACTGGAGGTTCGGTTATGGGTATTGGCGTTGCTGGCCTGGCTGTACTCGGCATGGGTAGTTTGTTCATTGTTTTTTACCAGGTGTATGTAATCAGCACGGGCGGAGATGTAAACGGTCTGCCTATGGAAAAAGCTTTAGAAGTATTGGCTGGATTTTCGTTAGGCGCTGAATCAATCGCATTGTTCGCACGTGTAGGTGGAGGCATCTATACCAAAGCTGCCGATGTTGGAGCAGATTTAGTAGGGAAAGTAGAAGCAGGAATTCCTGAAGACGATCCTCGCAATCCCGCAACCATTGCCGATAACGTAGGCGACAATGTGGGTGATGTAGCAGGTATGGGTGCCGACCTCTTCGGGTCTTATGTAGCCACCATTCTTGCTACCATGGTACTCGGAAGAGAAATAGTTTCTAATGATAATTTTGGAGGTATCGCTCCCATCTTATTACCCATGGTTATTGCAGGCATAGGCCTGATGTTCTCTATTGTAGGAACATACTTTGTTCGCATTACAAAAGAATCAGGTAATGTATTGGCCGCACTTAATTTAGGCAATTGGTCTTCCATCATTTTAACTGCCATTACTTCCTTTTTTGTTGTGACCTGGATGCTTCCAGAAACATTAACTATCCGTGGATTTGAATTTCAATCCATCAACGTATTCTGGGCCATTGTTTTAGGTTTGGTTGTAGGCGCATTGATGAGTATGATCACTGAATATTATACTTCCATAGGTAAGCGTCCGGTGTTGTCAATTGTGAAGCAATCATCAACCGGTCATGCAACTAACATAATTGCCGGACTTGCAGTAGGTATGGAATCAACCTTGTTACCTATTCTTGTATTGGCTTCTGGAATTTACGGATCTTATTTATTGGCCGGTCTTTATGGTGTAGCCATTGCCGCTGCCGGTATGATGGCCACCACAGCCATGCAGTTAGCCATTGATGCGTTCGGTCCTATTGCAGATAACGCTGGTGGCATTGCAGAGATGAGTGCATTGCCTGAAGAAGTAAGAGGCAGAACAGATGTTTTGGATGCTGTGGGCAATACCACGGCAGCTACCGGAAAAGGATTTGCCATCGCTTCAGCAGCCTTGACTGCCCTGGCGCTTTTTGCTGCCTTTGTTGGATTGGCGGGTATTGATTCTATAGACATTTACAAAGCCGATGTGCTTGCCGGATTATTTGTTGGCGCAATGATTCCGTTTATATTTTCTTCGCTGGCCATTGCTGCGGTAGGTAGAGCGGCTATGGCCATGGTGAACGAAGTGCGCAGGCAGTTTCGTGAAATTCCGGGAATCATGGAAGGCACTGCCACCCCCGAATATGAGAAGTGTGTAGCTATATCTACAAAAGCATCAATTAGAGAAATGATTTTACCTGGTTCTATTGCATTGATAGTTCCGCTACTTGTTGGTTTTACTTTCGGACCAGAGGTGCTTGGTGGTGTATTGGCCGGAATCACCGTATCTGGTGTTTTGATGGGAATGTTCCAGAACAACGCAGGCGGAGCATGGGACAATGCCAAGAAGTCGTTCGAAAAGGGCGTTGAGATCAATGGAGAAATGTACTACAAGAAATCAGAACCACACAAAGCCTCAGTAACGGGCGATACTGTTGGCGATCCTTTCAAAGACACCTCAGGTCCATCCATGAACATCCTGATCAAACTTACCTCCATCGTAGCTCTGGTAATTGCCCCGCATATTTCAGTAAAAAGCGATCATCATGGTAAAATCGAAACCAAACCCGCTATTGAAATTGTGGTAGAAACCGAAACAACTGCTTTAACCGCTATTACAGATACTGAATAAAGAATAATTACTCATAAAAATTAAGGCTGTTCTATAACAATAGGCAGCCTTATTTTTTTATTTATATATTCGTACCTATGATAAAACACAGCATTTTACTTGTCTTAATAGTCTGTTTTAGTCATTTGTGTATCGCCCAAAGTGTTTTGGGTAAATGGAAAACCATTGATGACGAAACGGGAGATCCTAAATCCATTGTTGAGATTTATGAAAAGAATGGAAAAGTCTATGGTAAAATAATCAAGCTATTCCGAAAGCCCGGAGAAGACCCCGACCCCATTTGCGACAAGTGCCCTAGAGAAGATGAGCGCTTTAACAAGAAAATCATAGGTATGGAAATACTTCGCGATATGACAAAATCGGGTAGTGAGTACAGCGGAGGCACCGTGCTTAAACCCGATGAGGGCAAAATATATCGCTGCAAAATTTGGCTTGAAGGCAAGGAACTTATGGTGAGGGGGTATTGGGGCATACTTTATCGTACCCAAACCTGGCAAAGGGCAGAATAACCTTCTGACCATACATACAAGCAATTTAACTTAAATTCTTACCCCCTGCTAAATACTATGGTTACCTGCTATTTAGTGGAGGTATTTAAAACCGAGCTCAAGTAATGAACGAAAAAGAAATCTTCGACAGGATTTGTAGAGGAGACGAAAAAGCGCTGGAGACGATTTATAAAAAGTACTATAGGATGATGACCAAAATGGTGATCACCAACAGCGGTACCGAGGATGAGGCGAGAGATATTTACCAGGATGCCCTGGTGGTTTTCTGGCAGAAGTCAAACTCAGGCAAGTTGGTGCTTACCGCCAAGATAAGTACCTATATCTACAGTATATGTCAAAACCTGTGGAGGAAGGAGTTGGACAGAAAAAAACGGCTGTCCTTCGAAGAGAAAGATACCTCAACGTCAATGGACTTTGAGACGGATGAAAAGGCAAAAATCATCCGAAAGTGTATCGATCAGTTGGGAGATACGTGTAAGAAGGTATTAATGTATTACTATTTTGATGGCCTGGCCATGCAGGAAATTGCTGACAGGATGGGCTTCGCAAATACGGATACAGCTAAAACCAAAAAATATAAGTGTAAGAAAAAATTGGACGAATTAGTGAAAAGCCAATATTCAGAAAAAGACTTTTTAGATTGAAATGGATTACGTGGATTTATTAGATGATTACCTGGCCGACAGGTTACCTGAAGAACAAAAGGTGGCTTTTGAAAAGCAGCTCGAGGGGGATGCATCGCTCAGGCAACAGCTCGATACACAAAAAGGAATTATTGAGGGCCTAAAGCAAGCCCGGGTAGCCGAATTAAAAACTATTATGAATAATGTACCTACCGGTGCATGGCAAACAGGTGGCTCATCGGCAACGATTAAAATTGTAGCGGGTTTAACGGTCACTTCTGTTTTGGTTGTAAGTACTATCCTGTGGTTCAATACTCAGGAAAAAGATTCGAATACATTAATTGCTCCTGCAGAAATTACAGAAAGCACCGAATTGATTGAAGAAGAACGCTTAACAGAAAATGAAACTGCGGCAGAGTTCGAAAAAAAGCAAATTGAATCAACTCAGGCTAAAGACAGAGTTTCGACTACAGAACAACCTCCTATAAAAACTGAAAAGAAAACACTAACACCTAAAGATCCGACAATTGATGTACTTGATTTTGAGGATGAGTTGGATCAGGCAAACGAACCTATACTTCCGATAATTTCTGAAACAAATAAAGAACCGATCAGGCTTTCAAACATTTCACTGGAAATTGATAACTCGGATAGTAAGTACGATTTCCACTACCAGTTCAGAGAAGGGAAGTTAATCCTTTATGGTAAATTCGATAAAAGCATTTACGAGGTGCTTGAATTCAATGCAAATAATGAACAGCTGATATTCTTTTATTATAAAGAGAATTTCTATGAGCTCAATAAGAAGCAAATGAAAATTGCTCCCCTGGAAGCAATTAAAGATGCAACTTTGCTCAAGAAACTGAATACACACAGACTAAAATAAATTTACTATTTCTTTGATTTCGCTTTAGCAGGCTTTTCTTCAATCAGCCTGACCAGTTTATTGTACCAGGTTTTTCCATATTTTCGGATTAACGAGTCCTTCAGAAATTTATACAAGGGTACCTGAAGCGCCTTTCCTAATTTACAGGCTGGAGAGCAAATATGCCAACGATGATAATTTACCGCTTCGTACTTCGCATGTTTGGTAATTCTTATCGGATATAAATGACAGGAAATCGGCTTCTTAAAATCCGTCTTTCCTTCCTGGTGGGCTTTTTCAATTCCACACTTTAATATTCCTCTGTCGTCATAGTAAGAAAAGGCACACTCCTTCCCACCAATGGTTGTGGTTGAATATTCCTTATCGTCATCAAGAATGTAGGGCCCATGTTTTTTAATGGCCTTTAAACCGGCTTTGGTCAGGTAGGGCTTAACATCTTCAAGAATTTCATCAAGCACGCTTAACTCATCTTCTTCTAAAGGGGCGCCCCACTCCCCCTCAACACAACATGCGCCTTTGCACTTTTCAAGATCGCACACAAAGAATTTTTCTTTGATGTCGTCCGATAAAATTACATCATCAACTTTTATCATAGTTTAACCCTATCAATTTTCACTATTAAACAAACCCATTTGAGTAGACTCCCCTAACTCCTTTTGCATCATCCTGGCCGAAATATGCCTGGTAAAACTGGCTGTATAATACATGGGTATATTCATCAAGCCCGAATCAAATTTGTGAGAGTGCATCGCACAATCATAACCTAGCAACTTCATATCTTGCTGATGAAGCTCAAATAATTTCTTGTAAAAACTCAAATTATCGTGCGATGCTTTTTCCAATTTCTCTAAAGCATTCCATGCACCTAAAAATTTACTAAGCGTGCTTCTTTCCTCTTTAAGGTAATACTGCCAATTATAATACTCATTCAATGGAAAAGTAAAAACCAAAAGAAAATCAAAACCATACTCGGCCAGTAAATCCAACCATACATAATCAATGCGAAGTGAAAAGGCATCAATTACGCAAATGCTTCCTACTTTAAAACTGACGTTGCTTTTGGGAACGTACAACTTTAACCTGTTTACCAGGTCAGCCCTTTCTCCCTCCAGGAGTAAAACGTTCTTATCCTTATACCATTTATTTATCCTGATTCTTAGCGCTCTAGCATCTTCAGCATTTGTGGTACAAAAACAAAATTTATTGTAACTGGGCTCTCTTGAGAGTATGCTTAAGTTAAATCCTGTAAAATTTCCTCTTTGCTCACCCAATGTGTAGATGCCATTTCCAGAGAATAAATCAATCAACATGAGTTCATGTGTTCTGTAGCTCATGTTAACCGTATAGGCATCAATGTATTGGATCATGGTTTTAATCTTCTCCTTAAACCAAGGCTCTGCTGAGGTTGTAGCTAAACCATCATCGGGAATTAATTGGGGGCCAGTACTGAATGAATTATTCATTTATGAGGGTTTGACAAAAGTACTTTGAAAATACTAAAATGAAATTCTTTCGGTCATAAATCTTAGACAACATATCGTAAATTGCGCAGCAATGAGTATGGATTATTTGGAGCGACTGAATCCCCCGCAGAAAGAGGGCGTAGTAAATACAATCGGACCCTGCATGATTATTGCCGGTGCCGGATCAGGCAAAACAAGGGTATTGACTTATCGCATAGCCCACCTTATTAAAGCACACAATGTTGACCCCTTCAACATCATGGCACTTACCTTCACCAATAAGGCCGCCAAGGAAATGCGCAACCGTATAGAAGGTGTGGTAGGAAGCGATGCCCGAAATGTTTGGATGGGTACCTTCCACAGTGTTTTTGCCCGCATTTTGAGAGCAGAAGCTCAGCACCTGGGTTACCCCAACAATTTTACAATTTATGATACAGAGGATTCAAAAACCCTTATCAAGAAAATTGTGAAAGAGCTGGGACTGGATGATACCACCTATAAGGCATCTGTAGTTTTTAACAGGATTTCCTCTGCAAAAAACAGGCTGATCTCCTGGCAAGAATACATGGATAATATCGAGCTAATGGGCGATGATGCCGCCAATATGCGACCTGAAATTGGCAGGATATTTAAAACTTATGCGCAACGTTGCTTTAAAGCAGGCGCTATGGACTTTGATGACCTGCTGTTCAATACTGACAAACTCTTCAAAGAACATCTTCAGGTACTCAATAAGTATCAACAGTTGATTCATTATGTTCTAGTAGATGAGTTTCAGGACACAAACCTTTGCCAATACTTTATTATTCGCAAACTCGCAGCGGTTAGGCAAAACATCTGTGTTGTAGGCGATGATGCCCAAAGCATTTACGCTTTTCGCGGGGCCGACATCACCAATATTCTCAACTTTGAAAGAGATTATCCCGACTTGCGCATCATCAAGCTGGAGCAAAACTACCGCTCAACAAAAAACATAGTAGAAGCCGCCAACTCTGTAATCAAAAAAAACAGGGCGCAGTTGCCTAAACAGGTCTGGACACAAAATGAAGAGGGCACATTGATTGATTTGTTTCGGGCCATCTCTGATAACGAAGAAGGTAAGTTGGTAGCTACATCCATTTTTGAAGAGCACATGAAACAGCAAATGGCTTACAGCGATTTTGTTGTGCTCTACCGAACCAACAGCCAGAGCCGTGCCATTGAAGAAGCCTTACGCAGAATGAATATCAAATACAAAGTTGTTGGCGGGCTTTCCTTTTATCAGCGAAAAGAAATTAAAGACATACTCGCCTACCTGCGCTATACACTTAATCATCAGGACGAAGCTTCTTTCAGGAGAATCGTGAATCTACCTAAGCGAGGAATCGGAGATTCAACGATTGATAAAATTATAGTGGCCGCGAACGATCATGCCATCAGCATTTGGGAAGTACTGGAAAACATTCAACAATTTTTAGGCACACGTGGATCAAACCCAATTGAAGACTTTGTAGCCATGATCAAACGCTTCGAGCTGGAAGCTGAACGCAAAGATGCTTATGAAGCGGCTTTCGAAATCGCAAAAGGATCGGGGTTGCTGCGCAACTTATACGAAGACAAAACAGTTGAAGGACTAAGTCGCTACGAAAACGTTCAGGAGTTACTAAATGCTATCAAAGAGTACGTTGATGATCCTGAAAAGGAGGACAAAAGTCTTGGCGCCTTTTTACAAGAAGTTTCATTACTCACCAATGCAGATGAAGACAAGGACAAAGACCCCGACAAGGTAACACTCATGACCATACACATGGCCAAGGGACTGGAGTTTAAGTATGTGTACATTGTTGGTATGGAAGAGGATCTCTTCCCTTCGCAAATGATGCTGAGCAGCCGTGCCGATCTTGAAGAAGAAAGAAGGTTGTTTTATGTGGCCATTACCCGTGCCCAGAAAAAATTGTTTTTCTCCTACGCGTTGACCCGTTATCGGTTTGGCAGACTCAAAAACTGTGAGCCCAGTCGCTTCCTTTCTGATGTGGACAACCGCTTTATGCGAATAATATCTAAAGCTACTGGTATTGAATCTCAACCGATTCAGGGCAATACCCACTATGCCCGCTCACTAGTGAGTAGCATGAAAAAAACTCTAAGCAGTCAACCCATTAGAAAGAGCAGCGGATACAAAACCCCGGCTGATTTTATGCCC
>CAZVFM010000091.1:0-9799 GCA_964626095.1 uncultured Roseivirgaceae bacterium
ACTTTGAACATAAGCTGCTCATCATCATTCAAACTCTTAATTGTGCGGCCATACTCAAGAATATTATCTTTTAACTCATTTTCAAACTGAGGATACAACTCCTTCACTTTCTTATCCCGATCGGCCTGACTCAGGTCTTTTACTGCAATGGTGGGCATGTAGAACATGTCTTTACCCATGTTTTGTGAAGAATAAACACTCATATTGAATATCACCCCATAGTCTGGGATGCGCTCATAATATGTCCTACCATCCATGTAGTAGGTCTTTGAAAGATCTGAGCGATAAAGGCGATTGAAGATGCTGGCCAGTAATTCCAGGTCTTGTTCCACCGGCATTTCCGTATCGCGTGTGGTTACTTTTATTCTTTTTATTGCTTCATTGCGAGTTATCTTACCTGTCTTGAAAGCACTAAGATCACTCTTTTTAATTTCAGCCGACAAAGGGCTTCTTTTAACACTGCTTTGAAAATCTCCTGAAAGCCAAATCATGGTTTCACCACGATCTGATTTATCGGTAATCTTGATTTTGTCTGATTCTTTCAATTGCCCAATAAGATCGGCATAGTCCACAAGAAATGTTTTCATGATTTCAACAAAATTTTCGTCAGACTTCACTCTTAAACTATCTGCTCTTTGACTGCGATCAGATCTTACAACACCACTCACTGCCATTCCTGTTCTTACCTGCTCCTGTGCCCTCATTACCTCTACTTCTGCCCTCTTCATTTCTTCAACACCAGTCACTTCAGTTAGCGGAAAAGCTGTTGTGGTGATGTATGAAAAACCTGTATGAGGTAAATTTAGTATTACACCGTACCCATCTACATACTGGGCAGCGCCCTTTCTTCCAAAGCCAAAAGCATTTCCAGAAGGTCTTTGCATTAAAGAACTTAAAACAGTTTCTGCTACTTCAAGGTCGCGCTGCATTTTCTCTTCATCAATTTTCTGCGCCATGGCTTGCTGTGCCACAATAATACCCGCTACCGCTATGCCTACTACTATCAATATCTTTCTCATCGTTTTCAAATTTTAATAATTGCTTGTGTTATTTACATTACTCACTATACTTGTTAATATCTGCCCAGTCTCGAGCTTGAACAGATCGGTATCTTCTTGTATATAATTCATTCTTGCCTGTAAATACAGCAGGTCGTTGTTGCGTTGCTGCTGTAGATAGCCCGCAAAGTCGACAAGCAAGCCTTCCATGTATTGCTTTTGCTCTGCCGATGTCAGCGCCAGGTAATCTTGCATCAGCATCATATTCTGCCTTTGCATATTTTCCACATATTGCCCTATTTGCTCTTGAGAAGCAGATGAGGCCTTACTTAACACCGCATCGATTTTATTTGAACTTTGCGCAAGATTTCTGTCTATACTCTCATCCAAACGTGTTTGAAGTATTTGCCATTCTTCTTCCTGTTTACTGCTGTATTGCTGAATAGAATTATGTATCATGCTGTTTACTTCTTCTTTCGACAACAGTTGTTGCTGAGCTTCAGAAGCTGGTTTACTTCCATTGAAACTTATTCTAAATTCTCCATCACCAGCGCTTATCTCAACTCCAATAAACCTAGCTGCCAGCATAAGTACTAAGAATGTGGCGGCTATACCCGTCATGGTACGGAAACCTCGCCACTCCCAAAAGCGCATAGAAATACTATTGCTACCTTGAATTATTGGTGGCTGAATCACTTCTTTATCCTGTAGGTTACTCATCAGCATGCGCAGCGATTGCATACGCTCAAGTTCATACATGGCTTCAGGATTTTGCTGAAGATAAGCTTCCACTTTTAACTTCTCTTCCTCACCAAGCTCATCATATAGATAAGCCATCAGTGTGTGTTCATCTGGTTTATATTTCATAACCCACTGTTTCTTTATTGATATTCTTTTTCTTCAAAATCTTTCTCATACTTTCCAGTCCGTAATACAAACGTGACTTGGCAGTGTTCTCTGATATATTCAACACTTGGGCAATCTCCCTGAACTTCAATCCTTCATATTCTTTCATAATCAACACTTCTCTTTGTTCATCAGGCAACTCTAGAAGGGCTGCTTGTAGCAGTTCAGCCAGCTCATGTTGCAATATTTTCTTTTCGGGGTTCATGTGCCTTTGTGATGAAACCTCCCAAGCTTGCGAAAACTCTTCTCCAATTCCGGAATTCAACTGGTCAAAGCTCATGGTTTTTGATGCCTTTTTCCTTCTTAGCTCATCCCTGCACTGATTAGCAGCAATGGTATATATCCAGGACTTGAACCGGGACACATCATTCAGTCCGGCAATGTTTTTGTGTACCGATATAAAAGTCTTCTGTGCCACTTCCATGGCCATATCATGATCAGCAAAAAACTTGAAAGAGAAATTGTACATGCGCTTGTACCAAAGCTGCACCAAGCGACCCTGCGCGGCCACATCGCCTGTTTTTGCCTTTTCTATCAGGCTGTCGGTTTGCATGCTCGCCATCAAGGGCTTAGTTCGGCTAATCATGATTGAATTTCGGCTTTAAGATGTAGTGGATACGTAAATAGTTTTAGTGTTGCCTAATATATTTTATTACCGGCTTATAACTGTATTTTTGGCCTGAATGAAGCAATTTATCTCCTTTTTACTCAGGCATATTCCCCGTAAATACCTGCAATTAATGGTTAAGCCTGCCATGCTGGTGCTCGGGTTGCGTTATCGGGGCGACAAGGTGCAATGCCCTATCTGTGAAAGGAAGTATAAAAAATTTCTGCCCTATGGTCGACTAAATCCCAGACAAAATGCCTTATGTCCCAGTTGCCTGTCACTGGAGCGGCACCGGCTCATTTGGTTGTTCATGCAAAAAGCAACCGATTTTTTTATTTCAAAAAAACAGGTGCTGCACATTGCTCCCGAGCCCTGCTTTATGTCACGAATGGAAAAACTGCATGGCAACAAATACATAACGGCAGATATTGAATCTCCTCTCGCTAAAGTAAAAATGGATATTCATCAGATTCCTTTTGAAGCAAATACTTTTGATGTAGCACTTTGCAATCATGTACTTGAGCATGTTGAAGATGATTTGCAAGCCATGCGAGAATTATACAGGGTATTGAAACCCGGAGGCTGGGCCATTATGCAAGTGCCTTTCTTTCATCCTGTTCCTGAAAAAACTTTTGAAGATAAAAGCATTATTGATCCTAAGGAAAGAGAAAAAGTATTCGGACAAGATGACCATGTGCGAAAATTTGGTGAAGACTATGCTGGGCGTTTAATGTCTGCCGGGTTTGAAGTGAAAGAAGATAGGTTTGTCAAAAGCTTGTCAGAAGAAAAAATATTTTATCATGGCTTGCCTAAAGATGAGGTTATTTACTTCTGTAGAAAGAAGTTCTAAAAAATTGACTTGAATAGTATTATATTGAAATGAAATTCATTCTATAATGGACTACAAGTTAGATCGCAATCAATTTAAAGTAAATACATTCGCTGAAGCATCGAATAGCTACGAATACTGGAAAAATCAAAGCATAAACGAACGTCTCAAGGCTGCTACTTACCTGACTTTAAAAGCGTGGGGTTTTAATCCTGACAATCCTCCAGCACTTGACAGACAAGTTTTTAGTATGAGAAAAAATGGCCAATAATATATTCAACCAGGATTTCAAAGATTTCATCGAAGCTTTAAATAAAAGCGAAGTAGCATATATAATAGTTGGTGGCTACAGTGTAATTATCCATGGGTACAACAGAACAACAGGTGATTTAGATCTGTGGATAAAACCTACAAAGGATAATTATAAGAAACTTCAAAATGCATTTGGTATTTTTGGAATGTCTATGTTTGATATGACTGAATCAAATTTTTTATCAAACAAAATGGATGTCTTCACTTTTGGGAGACCCCCTGTATCCATTGATATTTTAACAATTGTAAAGGGGCTTGATTTCGATGAAACTTATAAAAGCTCGTTCATTACAGTAATGGATGAAGTTGAGGTAAGGGTAATTCATTTAAATCAACTTCGAAAAGCAAAGCTGGCAGCTAACCGCCCCAAAGATCAGGATGACTTGCTCAATCTTCCCAAAAGTTAATACCAGATTTATTTCAGTACCACTATTGTCACCCCATCCCCTCCTCTTTCAAAATGCTCATCGGCTTGCGAAGCTACTTCTTTGTATTTACGCAAATGCTCTCTCACCACTTTTCTCAATACTCCCTCGCCCTTGCCATGCAAAATGCGCAAATCGCTGTTACCCAAAAGTATTGCCGTATCCATAAACTGATCCAAAACAGGGATGACCTCCTCCACCCGCATACCTCGCACGTCAAGATTAGCATTAAACTGAGATTGTTTTTCATGCAAAACAATACCCGAAGAATTTTTACCCGATGTTTGCTTTAGCTCATGCTGATGGGCTTTCTCAAGTTTACCA
This sequence comes from uncultured Roseivirgaceae bacterium, assembly GCA_964626095.1. Taxonomy (GTDB): domain Bacteria; phylum Bacteroidota; class Bacteroidia; order Cytophagales; family Cyclobacteriaceae; genus DAOLDI01. The sequence continues at coordinate 4,402 of CAZVFM010000091.1, forward strand.
TATTCCACGGTTGTTTTAAGTTCTCCCAATTGCACCACAGCATTTTTTCCTTTGGTACTTAGCAATATGCCAACTACATCCTGACCCACCAATCTCACTGTATCGCCTTCTTTAAAATCTTGTTTTACAATTTTTTTTACAGAGGCACCCTTCTCAGCACCTTCAAGTTTCTTTGAAAATGAAGTAAGTCCCTTTCTAACTTTTTGTGTTTCTACTTTATGTGCTTTACTCTCACGGATGTGCCTGATGGTCTTCTCTATTTCTTTATTGGTATTACTCAATAAATTTTTTGCCTGTAGTTTGGCTTCCTCGATAATAATTTTCTTCCTTACCTCAAGTTCATCAGCCATTTGCTTGTAGCGCCTGCTGTTAACTTCCATGTCGCGCGTTAGTTTTGAAATCTTTTTCTCCTGCTCAGCCAATGCTTGTTTTTCCTGCTGCAATTCACGAACAAGTTTATCAAAACTGGCAAGTTCTTTCCCCAATAACTTCTCTGCTGTGCTGATTGTAGCGTTAGGTAAACCCATTTTTCTGGCAATTTCTATTGCGAACGAGCTGCCCGGCTCACCAATATCTAATACATAAAGTGGTTCAAGCTTTTCTGCATCAAAACGCATGGCCGCGTTACGAATGCCCTCCTGCGAAGACGCAAATAATTTCAAATTATAGTAATGTGTTGTTATCACTGCCCATACCCTATTGTTAAGTAAACTTCCTAACACCGCCTCGGCTATGGCCCCACCAAAATTAGGATCGGTACCTGAACCTAATTCATCAATAAGCACCAGGGAATCTGAAGAAGATCGAACTATACATTCACGCATATTGCGCAGGTGTGAGCTATAAGTTGATAAATCATTTTCTATGGACTGCTGATCGCCTATATCTATAAAGATGTCCTTGAAAATTCCAACCACAGAATCCGGATGCATAGGTACAGGCATACCGCATTGCATCATGTATTGCAACAAGCCTGTAGTTTTTAAACACACGGATTTGCCTCCGGCATTTGGCCCAGATACGAGCAGGATATGATTTTGTTGTTCAAGTAAAATATTAAGAGGAACTATATCACGCTTACCTTTCAGGCTGAAATAAAGCAAAGGATGTTTTGCATCGCGCCATTGCATGGCAGGTTCATTGAGTAATTTCGGTACAATTGCTTGCATACTCAAGGCGAGTTTGGCCTTTGCGCGAATAAAATCTATTTCAGCCAAAAACTGATAAGCCAATTCTAGATCGGGTAACTGTTCACGCACCTCATCCGTTAGCGCAACAAGAATTTTAATAATCTCTCTTCGTTCCGCCAGTTCAAGTTCCCTTATGCTGTTGTTTAATTCAAGTGCTTCGGATGGCTCCAGGTAAACAGTTTGTCCTGTGGCCGATTCATCGTGAATAAGGCCCTTTATTCTGCGCTTATACTCAGCAAGTATGGGGATAACCAGTCTTCCGTCACGCAGGGTGGGTGATGCCCCCTCGGGCACAAACTCATCTGCTATTGCCTGTCTGAAAATACGGTCCATGCTTTTACGCAAGCTCATCTGTTCTTCGCGTAAAGTTTTTCTTATTCCGGCTAGTGCTTGGCTTGCATTGTCCCTTATCTGGCCATTTTCATCCATTTTGGCAGATATGTTTTTAATTAGTCTATCATCTAAACCAACCTTGGCCGCCAATGCGTTTAGTGTTGGGTATGTTTCACTATTTTTCTTAAGAAAACTTCTTATTTGAATGATCGTCTGCTGTGAGCGCATGAGCTGCATTAACTCATCTGCTTCAAGGTAGTTGCCTATGAGTGTGGCCTTAACAAAAAAAGGTCGCACGTCATAATAATAAGATGAAGGTAAGTTCTCAGCCTTCTCTAGGATTTGAATTAACTCGTTACTTTTTAATAATTGCTCATTAAGAAAACGGTAATCACTTATGAACCGCATCTGTTCCACACAGGACACACCTAATCCACAAAGACAATAATCTACCAGCTTTTGCCTTAGCTGATCGAAACCAATTTTTTGTTCAAAATCCTGTGGATAAATCATCGGATAGCTGAAGGACTCATGCGTTGTTCGCGAAGATTAAGCGAATCAACCACTGCGGTGTATATCCGCTCAAGTCGTTTTGGATTGTCAAGGTAGTACTGGTAACTCTTTTTGTATTTAGGTTCGGGAACATCCATTTTTTCAAAAAGTCGCTGCTCATAAGCTACAAATACCCGTTCGGCCGAATCGCGACTTACATGCAACTCCAACACTTTTGCTTCGGCCAGGTAAATTTCAATCAGCAACTGTGCCATTTCCTGTTCGGTTAAAATATCGCTGGGTGTATGGTTTCTTCCGCAACCAGAAAGTAGGCAAATGGCAGCGATAGCTAAAAGTATTAAAGTGTATATCCTTTTAATCATAATTTTGCCCGGTAATGTAATTTGACTCAAAGCAGGATGATAATTTTACAAATGTCCTAATTTTGAAGCACAAAAATCAGTCCGACTGAAACGAAGTTCACAATTATAGTCGTATGATTTAATAAAATATCTGATTACTTGACCGTTTAATACCGGTAATTTTGCTCATTGCGAAAGATTTTGGAGAGGGAATGAAGGACTTAATAAAAAAACTCAGAAAGTACGAGATACAGATACGCAAGGCCATCACCAGCCAGATGCAGGGTGATTTTCACTCTATATTTAAGGGCTCAGGTCTTGAATTTGACGATGTTCGGCCCTACCAGTACGGAGACGATATCCGCAGTATAGATTGGAATGTGAGTGCCAAAGGTCACGGTACATTTGTAAAGACTTTTAAGGAAGACAAAGAGCAAACTGTTTTTTTTATTTTGGATGTGAGCGCTTCACAGGAAATTGGTGCCGAGGGCAATATGAAGTTAGACCTAAGCAAAGAGATTTGCGGTGTGCTTGCCCTTTCAGCAGTGAAAGAATCTTCGCAAATAGGACTAATATGTTTTTCAGATCAAAAAGAAAAATACCTTAAGCCGACAAAAGGCATGAAACAAGCCTATGAACTTATATTTACTTTGCAACGATTGAGGCCTCTGTCCATCAAAACCAATTTAACAAAATGCATTGCCTATGCACTTAACACCATTAAGCGAAGAAGTGTAATTATTATGGTATCAGATTTCATTGATGAGGATTATTTTACCGGTCTCAAAGCTATGGCTCGCAAACATGACCTCGTAATGATAAGAATACAGGATAAACGTGAAACCAATTTACCCAAATTAGGCATTGTACCTGTGTTGGATAAGGAAAGTCGAAAAACTGTGTGGATCAACACTTCATTTGGGGATTTCAGAAAAAATGTTGCCGCTCAAAATGAAAAAAGAGAAGAGGTGCTAGCTGATTTCTGTCGCAAGCATCAAATCAACTATATATCTATCAATACAAATGAGGACTATGTCCCAAAACTTTTGCGTTTGTTTAAAGTAAGAAATAAAGGGCTGAAGCGTGCGTAAGTATCTCTTTACAATTTTAGGTATTGTCTTTTTTCTTCAGCTGCAAGCCCAGGACATTGTGCTAAGCGGGAAATTTCTTAAAGACACATTAAAGATTGGTGAACCTGTACCCTACTCACTTACCGCGCGTTATCCTCAAGCACAAACAGTTATTTTTCCTGATGAAAATCTTGACTATGGATTATTTGAATTTGAAGATATCCACTACTTCCCCACCAAAACCACATCAGGTATAAGTCTCGATAGTGCCATTTATTATCTCAGCACTTTTGAAATTGACAGCGTACTAGCATATACATTGCCTGTTTTGGTAATCAATCAAAATGACAGCAGTTTACGCTACCCTGCGCACGACAGTATTTTTGTAAAGCAAATGGTGGCCTTTGTGCCCGATTCGCTGAGTGCCGATGCCTTGCCACTTTTAACCAATACAACTTATTATCGGGTGAAGCAATGGCTAAACACACCCTTGATTCTTACAATCATCATTATTTTAGTTGTAGCAATCATACTCGTATGGGTATTCTTTGGAAAGCGTATTCGTACTTATTTTAAAGTGAGAAAACTGAAAAAACAATACCTTACATTTATTGAGCGATATGATACGGGCGTTTTTAAAACAGAGCAAAGTAAAAGCATAGTCCACATTGAAGAAGTGATTTCCATCTGGAAAAAATACATAGAGCGGATCAGCGAATTACCATTTACAAAATTAACCAGTAAGGAGATTTTAAAATTAGAGAAATTTCAAACATTAAAAGAAGCCTTGCGCGAGCTGGACCTCTCGGTATATGCTAATCAACCGCTAACCAACATGAATGCATTTATGCAACTCAAAAATTTTGCTACGCTTATGTTTGAAGAAAAGTTAAAAGAAACAAGCCTTGGTAAGAGATAGTGTTTATATAGCTCCCTGGTACAACACAGAGTGGTTCAGCTCCTCAACTTTACAAAGCTTTACCTGGGCACAGCAAATGTATCTCTACTTGCTAATGGTTGTACCTCTCATTTACCTTTTCAGGTGGTTGTGGCGTTATCGGTACAATCAAAAACTTCCTATTGCGTTTACAAAGAAGCAGGTAAAAGGGAGTGCCCTGGGCCTTTTACGTCTTATCCCCGAATTTGTATTCATGCTGGTATTGGCCTTAGTATTAATTGCGCTTGCAAGACCCCAGCGCAGCAATGAAAAGGTAGAACAATGGACCGAGGGTATTGATATTATGTTGGCCATAGACATTTCACAATCAATGATGATTGAGGATTTTAAGCCTAACAGAATGGACGCAGCAAAAGCAGTTGCACTTGATTTTATCAATGGAAGATTTCAAGACAGAATAGGCATAGTGGTTTTTTCAGGCGATGCTTTTTCGCTATCGCCCCTCACCACTGATTATGATTTGCTACGCAATTATATTAAAGAAATAAATTTTGACATGATTGAAGCCCGTGGTACCGCCATTGGCAGTGCATTGGGTGTAGTGACCAATCGCATGCGCGAATCTACCTCTGCTTCTAAAGTTTGCATACTGCTTAGCGATGGTGATAATACTGCCGGTAATATTGACCCCATTACTGCGGCCGAACTGGCATCGGCCTACGACATAAAAATATATTCCATACTTATTGGCAAAGATGGACTGGTGCCTTTTGGTAAAGATTTTTTTGGCCGACCAAGAATGGTGGAGAATACAGTTGACGAGGCTTCATTAAGAAAAATTGCAGAGATTGGCAACGGAGAATTTTACCGTGTTGCCGACCAGCAGGCGCTACAAAATGTTTTTGACCGAATAGATGAGTACGAAAAAGCAGAAATCAAAGAAACCCGCTTTAAAGACACCTCTGATTATTACACCGTTTACCTTTATTGGGCCATCAGTTTACTATTGCTCTGGTTATTGCTGAAAAGCAGTTTTATGAGTAATGTATTGCA
>CAZVFM010000092.1:0-9786 GCA_964626095.1 uncultured Roseivirgaceae bacterium
CTTTGAGTAACCGAGCCTGCGCATTGTTGCTTTGCGAAAGCCAGAATCCCTTATCCACATAATGCGCCCATAGGACAGCGGGTTTTTCCTGCTGAGTAACTTTATTTTTAAGTGCTTCGACATTCGATACTATTTCATCGAACCAACGGTTAGCTTCTCTCTCTTTGTTAAAAAATAATGCGCAATACTTTATCCATTCGGCAGTAGCCAGATAATCACGCTCGGCCCAATCAAAAACTGGAGCAGCCTGTATACCTAAAGAGCGGATTTTGTTAAGCGAATGATTAAATCCCACGCGCGAGATAACCATGAGAAAAATTTCAGGTTGGTGATGAAGCAGTACTTCCATGTTGGGTGGTGCGGCCCAACTATATCCCACCTGGCCAATCACTCCACTCATAACCAACTGACGGAGACTATCATTGTATGTTTTGGTTCCGCCAATAATCACCTGCCTGTTCGTTAACCCGAGCATATTCATCCATATTTCTTGATTAGATGCATTGGTGGCTATCCTGTCGTCAGCGGGTATCATAATCACGCTTGCATTGGCGAGTTCGCCTGTAAGTAAAGGTGGCACATTACCCTTTTGAACCAACACTATTAAATCGGTTACATCCTGTGTTTCGCCTCCTGGTGTAGCCCAATCACCCAACGTAGCACTTGCCTTCACCACTTTATAATTGCCATGGTAGCTCACCGAAAAATTTTTCGCATAGCTTACTTCTATTTTATCAGGGAATAAATCATTCTGCGTTATGGCCATACCCTCTTGAACTGTGTCATTTGAGGTGGTGTGATTTCCACAACCACTCAACACCATGATAATGCCAGCAAGCCGTACTACTTTGTTCATATCAGAATGCGCCATCTTCAATGGGAAATTTGAATTGTTTATCGAACCTGTCTATAAAGACAGTCTCATGGTCAAGCTTAATATCTGGTCGTAATAACTTAACCAGATCGGCTAACACATAATCGGGTCGCACTTTTGCAGTACCATACCAGTCGTATGCATTGGCTTCAGGCTTCGAACGTTTCATGTTGTGATATAAACTTCCCGAGCGCCATGCACTGAGAGATGACATAATATTCTCACCGGGTAATTCAGCCGAATGAACGTCTCCGATAATCCAATGACTAACATCTTTTGCTTTCGCCAGCAGTTGCTCTGTTGAAAGCGACTCGCCTTCATTACGGATAGCCCGTGTTGAATCATAAAACACATTGTTCACCCCCGCGTCCTTCAGCAGTTGTGCTTCCGCGCTGTTGTGATGAATCAGCCACCGGCCTTTGCCCGTATAGTAGCCCCACATAGCGGTTGTTTTTTCCGCCAAGGCATTAACTTTTTGTTTGATATCACTAACACGAGTTACGATGTTATTGAAAATCAATTCTGCTTTTTCTTCCTCGTTAAAGAATAGCGCGAAATATTTTATCCATTCGGCCTGTGCCAGGTAGTTGCTCTCGGCCCAATCAAATACGGTGGCAGTAGGTATTCCTAACTGACGACATTTAGTGAGTGCATCTTTGAAATCCAGGTTGGAAATAGTCATGAGAAAGAGATCAATCTTTCGATCCAGCAATACTTCCTGGTTGGGTGGTTGATGCCAACTGTATCCAACCTGTCCGATCTTACCTTTTAATACAAGATTACGGATGGAGTCGTTGTAGGAGATCAGACCTCCCACTGCAGCAATCTTGCTTTGCTCGTTAAGCTCTTCCAAAAATCGCTCAGTGCTTTCGAGATTAGTCGCCACTCTTGTAACCGGCACTTGAATAAGAGCTGCATCCTTTAGTTCTCCTTCCAGGGCTGGTGGCTCAGTGCCCCGTTGATAGAGCACCATTATGTCTTCCAGTTGCTGTGTTTCCTCGCTTCCCCAGCGTCTGATGGTAGCATGTGTACGCACAACTTTATAATTTTCGTATGTGGTTACCATGAAATGTTGTGCGTATTGAATGTTGCTTTCAGTAAAATCAGTTGCAGTTAAATTGCTGGTGGGTTGATTAGCATCCTTATTCTTTGTACAACCTAATGCAAAAAGAAATATCATGACACTGAAAAAACTTCTTATCGATTTGTTTAGCCCTATCAAAAATGCTCTCACAATTACTTTCATCAGCACACTGTTTAAAAATCCATACTTCATTGCTCTTTTGCCTATCACTAATTCAATTTGACAAAACCCATCGCAGATAGCGCATGGCATCGAAGCGCCCATCTGAAATAAAATCATTTCTTTTTTGCTTGTAAGCCTCTAATGTTGTTACTCCTCTCCGATAAATAGTAGAATCTATTTCCGTGGGCTGATAACCTTTTGGGATAGCATACGTGAAGTGTCCATCGGGGCGAGCATAAGTTGGGATGTGAAAGAAGTCTCGTTTGACAAATTCCTTAGTCTGCTCATACTCTCTATCCGCGTTAACAAAAAAATCAACTGCATACTCGGGATAACCGAAGAGGTAGCCGTACGCACGGTAACGATCATGCTTCTCCTCAAATTCAATGGCTGTAATTAAGGTATGTGGATCAATACCTGGAGTAAATCCCCATTGTCCGAAAAAATGTTGATGTTTTTGAAGCAGGCTATCAATCAACGATTGACGGCAAACCAAAAGTTGCATATGCCGCTTGCCCTTATACACTTGTTTGTATGGAATAAACACAAACCGGAAGTCACCATACGAAAGCGCCTTGGCAATACGGTGCCATGAAGCAATATCAGCAAGCATATGTTGAATGGAGTCAGCTTCCGCATTGATGATATGGGTATCTCCGCCATGTTGCGTGCTGTCTTTTCCTAATGAATAACGAAACGAATACCCGATACTGCTCATAGGTTTCAGCCTTGAGATGAACGTGTAGAGCGCTTCCTGATCGAGTGCAATTGTCAATATAGAATCGGCTTTGTTCCGGTCAATGCCACTTAGTGTTTCATATCCAGGGAAAGGAAGTGTTGCCGGTATGGATGGCTGCACCTGGACAAGCTTATTGATATGCAATGTTCGATCCGCGTGGTCGTGGAATTTGGGATGATGCAAATCAATATCGATTGAATCAGTAGTGAAAACCACCAACATCAATGCAGCAACCAACGACTGAAAACTTAAATAATAGATTTTACCATCCATTCGTCAAGACCTCTTATACCTCTGGTTATTCTACTGCGAATTAAAGACCAGCATTATACATGCAACAATATTGCAAATAAATTATGGCCGTTCATCTTAACTATAAGATGCACAAGCTACCCAAGAACTCCTGGCTCCCTGCACCAAGGTTTTCGATTCCGAAAACGTGATACCTTGGTTGCTCCTCAATGGTTCCACAATTCCATATCGTAAAGATGTTATCTATAATATGGAGCTCAGGATGAGGTCATTTAAATCGCGTGTGGAAAGATAATATTATTTGCAACAATGTTGCAAATAATATTATTGAACTTTATGTCCTTTCTTTGTGAACCATCATCGAAAGTATGAGTCACGATTATCCTTATTTGGCGGGAGGAAATGATTACAACTCTCATTAAAAAGCATATAAACTCTTTTTGTTGCTTTTTATCACCTTTTCATCTTCAAAACTCTTCTTCTGTCATTGTATTGTTTAATACTGCACCCGCAATATTTCCTGTTGCTACTGCATAAGATACTGCACGGAATGGGCTTGTATTGTCTCCACAAGCAAATATGTTTTCTACTGTTGTTTTCTGAAACATATCCACTTTGATAAGCCCTTGTTCAGTCAACTCACAACCCAATAATTCGGGAATTTTGCAGTGTTGTTCAAAATCAGGTCGTGAATAGATAGCTTTTAATTCAAAAGTTGAATTGTCTGCAAAAATTATTTCTTGAATTTTTCCGCTTTGGTGTTTCAGCGAAGAAATTTCTTTTTCTACTATTGGAATATTATGCCTCTTTATTTTATCTATTTGCTCCTGTGTCAATGTAGATTTTCCATTGGTAAATATGGTCAGGTCCTTTGTCCAATTTCTAATAAGTTGGGCGTAGTGAAAAGCAAAATTACCGTCAGCTAAAATGCCTGTTTTTTCTTTTTTTACTTCATATCCGTGGCAATAAGGGCAATGAATTACAGATATACCCCAACATTCTGAAAACCCTTTTATATCAGGCATAATGTCTTTAATTCCTGTGGCAAATAACAGTTTTTTTGCGGTGAACTTATTATTTGCTTGTGTTGAAATTTCAAAACCGTTTTCTGTCTTTATACAACTTGTAGCTAGCCCGCTATGAAATTTAACGCTATCATACTTTTCAACTTGTTGTCTGCCAAGCTCTGAAATCTCCTTTGGGGTTTTTCCGTCTTGCGTTAAAAAGTTATGAGAATGCGGTGTTTGTATATTACAGGGTTTGCCGCTGTCAATGATTAAAACATTTCTCAAAGCTCTGCCCAAAGCCATACCCGCTGAAAGTCCTGAATAACTTCCACCAATTATAATTACATCAAAATCCTTGTTATCCCTCATTTTGTTAAATTTTGAAAACACTGCTAAAGGAAAAGGTAAGGCTAAAACTGTTAAAGCAAGTCCGCTTTGTTTAATTAGTTCTCTTCTTGGTATTTTCTTTGTGTCAGTCAGTTTCTTGTCGTTAGACTGTCGTTGTTTAAAGTTGCGTATAAATCAAAAATCTATTCGTAGCACCAATCTTTTATCCTTGCTGTCTTGCAATGGTGGCGAGCGATGCACGATACCCGGCTTACCATAATTAATACCCGCCTCTCCTTTTAATAAGCAAACTTCAAATGCTTTTAAGCGCTGAACTTCTTCATTCTTGCGGATAATCTGCTCATTCTCTCCCCTGCCCAGGTATTTGCGATTTACATTATTATTATAGACCCATTCTGTGCCCGGACCTATATAACTACATAGCAAACGTAACTCATAAAAATCAACATGAAATTTGCGGCAGGCGTCATGATCAATAATTCCCAGTGTTACAGAGGCGTTTTCCGTTTTACACAAATTGGAAAAGAAATCGAATAGCATAGCCACATCTTCTATAAAATGATTGTAGCCAGGAAATCCCTTCATCATAACAAGTTGCTGCGTCAATGTTTCTTCCAGCCCAGCTTTACTGAATCTTCCCGTAATGGATAGAGAATTTAAACTAATAAGCAATCGTACAAACGATGCTAAATTTTCATCTGGCTGCCTCTTCCAAATAGCCAGGTTATATTTATCCTTAAGTACATGTGCCATTTCATACATATTTTCAGACTGTATGACATGATTACCAGTATTAAACTTCGTGCGGAACAAGTTGAACATACCCTATAAAGGCCAGGGGTCTGAAAAACTTGCAAAGTCAAGCTCCTGTGCATCGCAAAGGCAAGCTCGAAGTTGAGCGCTTACCATTTCTTTATCCAGGTGCTGACCGATGATCACCAGTTCATTCTGGCGGTCGCCAAAATCAGGATCCCATTTTTTATCAATGGCTTGCTTGTCTTCCAAATAATAAGGATTCTTCAAACGCTCTGCTGTTGGTACTGAAGCCCACCAACGCCCATAGATTTCAGCTTTTGAAGAACCCCCGGCCTGACTCCAGAGTATAGCATGTTCTGGTCTTGATGCCAGCCAGAAAATTCCCTTACTGCGGATAACATTGGCCGGCCAGTTTTGCTGAATGAAATTCCAGAAACGTTCCGGATGAAAGGGCCTGTGATCTCTGAACACAAAAGAGCTGATGCCATACTCTTCTGTTTCAGGTGTATGCTCATTATTGAGTTCCTTAATCCAACCGGCTGATTGTTGTGCTTGCTCGTAATCAAACAAACCCGTATTCAGTATTTGTGTCAGTTCAACCTGTCCTTTCACTGTCTTGATGATGCGTGCATCGGAATTTAGTTTTTTGATGATTCCTTCCAGCACCAATAACTGATCTCTATTAACCATGTCTGTTTTATTGATGAGGATAACATTGGCAAATTCAATCTGGTCAGTTAGTAAATTGACTACGCTGCGTTGGTCATCATTATCATCAGTAAGCTTTCGCTCCATCAATGTATCAGCACTCCCAAAATCTTTAAAAAAATTAAAGGCATCTACAACGGTAACCATGGTGTCGAGTTTGGTAAGTCGGGTTAAGTCAAGCAACTCCTCTCCCGTAGCAAAGCTGAAGGTTTGCGCTACAGGAATCGGTTCTGAAATTCCTGTGCTTTCAATTAATAAATAATCAAATTTCTTTTGCTTGGCAATTTTCTCTACTTCGAGCATGAGATCTTCGCGCAAGGTGCAGCAAATGCATCCGTTACTCATCTCTACCAGTTTTTCCTCGGTACGCGAAAATTTAATTTCATTTTTAACGAGTTGTGCATCAATATTCAACTCGCTCATGTCGTTCACAATTACTGCTACTTTTAGTCCCTGACGATTATTGAGCACATGATTAAGTAAAGTAGTTTTTCCTGCGCCAAGGAAACCACTGAGCACAGTAACAGGTAATTTTTTAGGCTTAAGTAATGACTTAATCATTCTTGTAGAAAAGTTTTAGCATCTGCCAATAATTGTTTGATGTTTTCACGAAGTTCTTTTTGTAAAGCCAGCATTTCTTCAGCGGTTACATCAAGCTTCTTGTGGTCATGATGATGGTGGTGATGCCCGTGTGCTTCATGGTCATGTGCGTGTTCATAACCCGGCACTTCCACCAGGTTTTCTTCCCACTCATGCAAGGATAATTTAATTTCTTCGACAGCCTCTGTTGGGATGTTTTCATTTTGCTCCAATTGCTTTAATAAATCTTCCAACTCATGAAATAACTTCATGGCTTCTTCATGCACCGCAGCGGCTTCTGCCATTAGGGGGTCTGCTTTTTTTGCTCCGCATGCAGCGATGAATAAAATGCTGAGTATAATGAGTGTGTTCTTCATATATTCTTCGAAAATTAATTTGCACTATACCGGACCTTTCAACACCAGTTCAGCATCTTCCAAAATAAAGTTTACGTGGTTCACATCTGAATCATTCAATCGTAGCTTGCCTTTTACAACAATCACTTCGTCTGCCTTAAACTTTCTGGGCTTTTCCTTAAAGTGCACTTCGGCAACCGACTCTGGACCTGCGCCACCACAAAAAAAACATTGGGCAAAAGGAAATTTAGAAATGACTATTTGATGTTTGTTTGGTAAATCAAAAGGCAGGTAATGTCCCTTAAGTACTACTTCCTTGCCCTCAAAGCTTTTTATTTTATCATCAAACTTTGGTGCGAGAAAGTATTCGTTAAACTCTTTATAGAACTTTGGTGTAAATTTTACTCTGGCAAACAAATCCCATGTTTCTGTCTGCGCCACTGCCGCCAGACTGCTCAGTATAAAACACATCAGTAAAACAATGCGCAAACTCCTCATAGCTTTTCAGCATTTTGGAGTGAATAATGCTTTAATAGTTTCCAATTCATGAGGTGGGCCGAGGCTATTAAACAAGCCCCGGCCACTGTCCCCATCACCTCAACAATCGAAGATTCTACTGCTCTTCCAACTATTATGAAAGCAAAACCAAAAAAGAGTAATAGTAAAGGCAAAGCCTTGCGATGAATTTTATAGTAGGCAGGTAGTAATGCATACATCGCTACCAGCAAGGCAAAACCTATCAGGACGAGTTCAAGCCAGGGCTCAGCAAGTACCTGGAAAACCGAGTAGCCCAATAGCACAGGAAGGACCGCACAGTGCAACGCACAGGTTAAAGAGCCCCAAAAACCTAATAAATCCGCTGATTTTGACCTTAGAAATGCTTTCATTTATAAATGCAACAATGTTGCAAATATAAAACTACCTATTTAATTCGCAAGGAATGTGAGGGTTTTAAACAAAAAAATGTCCGGCACACCAAAGTGCCGGACATCATAATTAATCTTGAGAATTTATTTAATGAAATAGTAAATTCTGGTAAGCCACTTACTTGTATCAGGTTCTGATTCCGGATCGGTAACGTATTCTTCCCAGACCACGGCAGGTTCTGCCAGTCCATAATCTTTGCTATACTCATCCATTCCAAAGTATGCAGGCATTTGGTCTTCGCCATAATTGCCATAATAGTCTACTTTCAATGCATCACCCTCCAAAAGCAAAGTTTCTTCCGGCTTTATGCCTCTGCCTCCGGTAAAAGGAACTGCAGCGGCCATATCAGCGATTCCATTTTCTTCATCCCACACATAAAATAACCCCGAAGGAATACCCGGTGTTGCACCTGCTTTAGTCAACTTGCCATACAAAACAGGGAGGTTAGTTGCAAAGTAATCGGTAATTGCATCCATGGTAACACTTTCGCGTTTAATTAAGAAGTTAGTAGGAGGTACATTCAAACGCTCTATCACATACCCATTGTAAGTTTTACTTTGCACTTTTTCTTCCAGTACTGTTTTTAGTTTAATCAATCCGCGGTCATAGTCATCAATCAAATCCTTTTCAAATCCAATCAATTTCATCACTAAGTTGAAGGGTCTTCCTATTTCTGTTGTCATTCCCCAGCTTATTTTAATAGCACCGGCTTCTCCTTCCGACAATTGTAAATAGGCATCTGCTTCGCTCTCCCAGTCACCTGTAAATTTCAACTTAGTTTCAACTCTATCAGCTGTAACGAGCGTAATCTCCTGCGATCCATCCCCTATTACATCACTTTCCCATGTATTAATGGCACCTGGCTTTCCATCTTCACCCTCATACACATTTTTCATCTCCGGATCCATCTCGAACCAAACTCCCCATTCGTCCAACAATTGTAAATGTGAAACATACCTGTGCACCATAGGCTTTGGTGCTTTAACTTCAATACTTCTTTCTACATGTAAAGAAGTAGGAATAACAAACATTGCTACAACAGCCACTACTGCCAATACCAACAGGATGGCCAAAATGATTTTTAATGCTTTCATGACTTTATTTGATTTAGGCAACGAATTTACTCAATCTATAAACAATTACGTGAAGTTTATGTAATATTTTTCGCGCTAGCAAAAACGCATAATCACTGCATTTTTGTATCTTTATTTATGTTCATTGCATATTATGAGAACTTCCATTCTGCTTTTGCTGATTTTCATTTTAATTCCCGCTGCTTATTGTCAGCAAGAAGGAAATAGGCCTTATGCATGTGGCTTTGTAATTAATACTTTTGACCAGGTACAGCATAATTATGAATACTTTCACAAATTCATTGGTTGTAAGCCTGGCGAAACCATTGCCAGTATAGGTGCTGGTAATGGATATATTGAAGTTCAAATTGCAGCTTTCGTTGAAAACGTAAATTGGTATATACAAGATATTGATACTAGCTGTTGCAATCAACATGAGTTCAATAGTGTGTTGTCATACTATGAGAAATTAAAAGGTTCTGCCATCCAGGGAAAGTTTAACCTGGTTATAGGTGATGAAAAAATTACAAATCTGCCAAAAAACACATTTGACCGCGTAATCTTTCATAATAGCTATCACGAGATTACACAACGCAAAGAAATTATGGATGACGTAAAGTCCATTTTGAAACCTGGGGGAGAAGTTATTATCATGGAAAGAGTAACAAAGAAAAAGAAGGAACTACATGGTGATTGCAAGATGCCTAAGTTTAAAGAAGCTAAGCTTCTTGAAGAGCTGAAATTATTCTCATTTGAATTAATAAATAAAAATTCGCATGATAAATATAAACTCATGAGATACTATACCTTTAAACTGAATGATTTGCCATCCAATTAATTGATAACAAACTATTAAATAGCTTTATTATTTTCGCATCATGAGAAAAAGTATTGTTGATATCTGGCTCATTACGCCTCTAC
>CAZVFM010000093.1:0-9777 GCA_964626095.1 uncultured Roseivirgaceae bacterium
GTGGTTTTGTGTGGAGAGGGCGAAAAGGCCTTTGTTGCCGGTGCTGATATTAAAGAGATTGCTGAATTGAATGAGGTAAATGCACGTAAATTCTCAGAAAATGGGCAGGAGGTATTCGCGAGTATAGAGCAATGCCCCAAGCCAGTTATTGCTGCAGTCAACGGTTTTGCCCTTGGTGGGGGTTGTGAACTGGCCATGGCCTGCCATATTCGCCTGGCTTCGGAGAACGCTAAATTTGGTTTGCCTGAAGTAAACCTTGGATTAATTCCGGGTTATGGAGGTACGCAAAGACTAAGTCAGCTAGTGGGGCGTGGCAAGGCTCTTGAACTGATTATGACTGGAGAAATGATATCAGCAGCAGAAGCCAAAAGCATAGGACTTGTAAACCATGTATATGCCAATAAAGAAGAGTTATTAAAAGCTGCGAATGAAATGCTTTTCAAAATATTTGCGAAAGCACCTGTTGCGGTTTCCATGGTGATCAACAGTGTAAATTCAGGGTACAGTTTTGAGCAGGCAGGTTACCAGGCCGAAGCCAATAGTTTTGCCTACTGCACTAAAACAAATGATTTCAAAGAAGGTACCAACGCTTTTATTGAAAAGAGGAAACCAGATTTTAAAGGAGAATAACGCCCGATGGCTAAACTCAAGAAGCTCGCGGGAGAAACGATCATCTATGGTGGCAGTAGCATTGTTGGACGAATGCTCAATTACCTGCTCGTTCCTTACTACACTGCAATTTTTTTGCCTGGAGAATACGGTATAGTAACAGAATTGTACGCAATAGCTGCTTTCCTAAATGTTATCTACATCTACGGTTTAGAAACTGCTTACTTCAGGTTTGCATCCAGGCACCATGAAAAAGAACCGGGGGTTTATCGTACAGCAGTTAGCTCCATTTTAATTAGCAGTATCTTCTTCTCTCTACTTCTTGTGGCATTTGCAGGCCCCATTGTAGGGCTGATGCAATATCCCGACAAGGAATATTTTGTTTATTGGTTTGCCTGCATCATCGGTATAGATGCGCTACTTGCTATTCCTTTTGCTCGCTTGCGTTACCTGGGCAAGGCCAAACTATTTGCTGGAGCAAAACTTTTTAACATTGTTCTCAATATCTCGCTCAACTTATTCTTTCTTTCCTTTTGCAGAAATGTTTACTTGGGCGATTCATCCATTGAATTAAAAGAAATTGTCGCATGGGTTTACAATCCCGCATTTGGTGTTGAATACGTTTTCATCGCCAACCTTATTGCTAATGCAGCTTTGTTTCCTGTTTTGTGGAGTATGTTGAAAGGCTTCCGCTTTCACATTAGTAAAGATTATTTCAAGCCTATGCTTAAGTATGGCTATCCTTTATTATTTGCAGGCCTGGCCTATGCTGTTAACGATATGCTTTCAAGGGTTGCACTCAAGTACTGGCTTCCTGATAATTTCTACCAGGGAAAAACCAGTCTAGAGGCTTTGGGTATTTATGGGGCGGTTTATAAACTTTCCATTTTTATGACTTTAGGTATTCAAGCATTTCGATATGCTGCCGAACCATTTTTCTTTTCGAATGCATCCGATAAAAATTCACCTGAACTCTTTGGTAAACTCATGCACTGGTTTATCATTTGCGGATGTTTCGTTTTCATAGCCATTAGTTTGAACCTCGATTTATTACAATTTTTATTGAGAAGTCCGGTGTATCGGGAAGGCATTCATGTTGTTCCCATATTGTTACTGGCCAATCTATTTCTCGGCATATACTATAACCTATCCATTTGGTATAAGCTCACAGATAAAACTCATTTTGCCACCTGGATCACCGTTGGCGGGGCTATGATTACCCTAATTTTAAATTATGTACTCATACCACTAGGTGGTTATGAAGCGAGCGCCTTGATTACACTTACCGTTTATGTACTTACCGCTTTAGTAAGTTACTGGCTGGGAATGAAATACTATCCTGTACCGTATAGGGTGTGGAAAGGGCTCACATACCTCATTTTCAGTTGTATAATTGTTTATCTTGTGTATCCGCTTTCCTTTGACAATCAATGGGTAGCTACTGGAGTACATTTTTTAATTATGGGATTATTTTTGATATGGGTGTATTTTGCAGAGCGAAAAGACCTTAAAACCTCGAATTAAGTTTACATAACAAGACAATTATGAATATCATCATTCCAATGGCAGGCATGGGCAAGCGTATGCGCCCACATACACTCACCACACCAAAACCATTATTGCCCATAGCGGGCAAACCTATAGTGCAGCGCCTGGTAGAAGATATCGCCTCAGTTTGTCCTGAAAAAATAACAACCATTGGTTTTATCATAGGCCCTAGCTTTGGTAAAGAAGTTGAAGCTAATCTTAAAAAAATTGCCGAAGAAGTAGGTGCAGATTGCCGCATATATTATCAGGAAGAGGCACTAGGCACCGCCCATGCCATACTCTGCGCAAAAGAACTACTCAGAGGCAAAATTGTTGTGGCTTTTGCTGATACATTATTTAAGGCTGATTTCAAATTAGATACTTCAAAAGAGGGAATTATTTGGGTACAGGAAGTTGAAAACCCATCAGCCTTTGGTGTAGTGAAACTCAATAACAAAAACGAAATCACCGATTTTGTTGAAAAGCCCGACACTTTTATTTCTAAGTTGGCAATTATAGGGATCTACTACTTTTCAGATGGCGAATACCTGAATAGTGAAATGCAGTACCTACTTGATAACAATATCAAAGACAAAGGAGAGTACCAATTAACCAATGCGTTGGAAAACATGAAGAACAAGGGAACTAAGTTTGTTCCTGGTCAGGTTACCGAATGGCTGGACTGCGGAAACAAGAATGCAACCGTTTATACCAACCAGCGTTACCTTGAGTATATAAAAGATACGAAACTTGTCTCTGAAAAAGCTAAATTGATAAATACTGTTCTAATATCACCAGTTTACGTTGCCGATGATGTTCACCTTGAAAATTGCGTGATCGGCCCACATGTAAGTGTTGGTAAGAAAACTAAAATTGAAAACTCAAGAATCAGCAACAGTATTGTTGGCGAGTCAACTTCACTTCAACAAGTAGTGATGGATAATAGCATGATTGGCAATTTTGTTAGTTTTAAGGGTAATGCATTTGACCTGAGTCTAGGTGACTATAATACCAATTCATAATTACTGTTTTGAAAATAAAATTATTCTTTTTCTCAGTTTTACTTCTCGTTTTAAGTACAGATGGGCACGATAGCTATGCGCAAAAATCTAAACCAAAGAAAGGCGTTGAAGGCGTTAAACTAACGGAGGCTAAAATCAGGGAGGCTGAATTTTACTTTACAGAGGGTCAGAAATATTTTATCCTTGAAGATTACAGCAAAGCCTTGGGCTTGTTTCAACGAAGCCTGGAAATTGACCCCTCAAACGCTACAGTTCATTTTAAGATCGCAGAAATACTGTTCCGCAGCCAGAAAGAAGAAGATGTTATTAAAGCTTCTGAATTTATTGACACAGCAATATCATTACAAAGAAATAACAAATACTTCTATTTATTGGCAGGTAATATTAGCTCATCATTATTACGGTTCGACAAAGCCATAGCGTATTATGAGCAAATGCTAGCAGAAATTAATGGCACCGAGGATTACTTATTTGAACTCGCTGTATTGTACCTCTATCGTGAAAAACTTGATGAGGCGATAGATGTGTATAATCGCGCAGAAGCATTTTATGGTGTAAACGAAATTTCATCCATTCAAAAACAAAAAATTTATCTACAGCAAAATAAAATTTCAGAAGCATTTAATGAGGCAGAGAAATTACTTGAAGCCTTCCCTGATGAAGAAAGGTATCACATGGCGTATGCTGAAATGCTTACAAGTAATCAGCAGCTACATGCCGCCATTGCGCGACTAGAAAAATTTATTAAGGCTCATCCCTATGCTGGAAATGCGAAATACTTATTGGCAGGATATTATAGGGATGCCGGTAAAGAAACGGAAGCAAGAACATTAATTCTCGAAATAATAAGTGATCAGGAAATTGCTTTCAACAGCAAAGTAATCATCTTCAGCACCTACAATGCTTTAATTGAAGAAAATCATAAAAAAGGTATTGACGATAAATCCACAAAACTATTTCTTGCTGAACTTTTAGATAAATTGATTGAAAGCCATCCGGATGAAGGCAGCGTATACATCCTCGCAGGAGACATGCACCTTAACCTTGGCAATGTCAATGAGGCCCGCAATCAATATCAAACTTCATTGTCTTATGACGATACAAATTTTTCTGTATGGCAAAATTTGCTTTCCATTGATGCTCAACTAAATCAAATAGATAGTCTTTTAGTTAATACTGAAAAAGCTTTGGAATTATTTCCCAATCAAGGGTTGTTCTATTATTTCAATGGCTTTGCACTCAATAGAAAAAAAAGATACAAAGAGGCTATTGCAACGCTTGAGCATGGCAAACGACTTGCCGCAAACGACAAGAAGTTGCTTGTTGAAATAAATAGTTTGCTTGGCGACACGTACAATGCTTATGCTGAATACGAAAAATCTGATGCCGCATACGAAGCAGCTCTGGAAATTGATCCCGAAAATGCGTTTGTGTTGAACAACTACAGTTATTACCTCTCTCTGAGAAAGCAAAACTTGGACAAAGCTGAAAAAATGGCTGCCAAACTAACAAAAGACCATCCGAATAATCCTTCTTTCTTAGACACCTACGCCTGGGTTTTATTTGCACGTGAGAAATACAAGGATGCCCGAAAGGTAATTGAAAGAGTCATAGACAGCGGACAAGCAAACGCGACTCATTATGAACATTATGGAGATATCTTGTTTAAGCTTGGCGATGTTGATTCAGCAATAATACAATGGCAAAAATCAAAAGGACTAAATCCCAACAATGAATTGATCGATAAGAAAATTTCCGATCGCAAATTTTATGAATAGAACCTTACTTATCTCGATAGCCCTACTTGGTTTTCTTGCATTGCAATCATGCAGTAAAAAAATTACACCTATTAGCTTGCATGAAATCGGTGCTGAAGAATTGATTATCGATGAAGCAGAATTCGATTACTTCAGCGGTAAAGCCAATATGTATTTCAAAGACGAGGGTCGAAAAAAAGATGTGAAAGCCCAGGCAACTATACGCATGCGCAAAGACAGCGTAATATGGATTAACCTTAAGGCTGGTGGTGGGGTTATACAGGGCGGCAAGGCTTTGATAAACAGAGATTCCATTTGCATTGTAAATGATGTAGATAAGGAATACTATGTGTTTACGTACGATGGCCTATCTAAGGAATTTAATTTCGAAGTTAATTACGATATCATCCAGTCGGCCGCCCTTGGCAACCTGATTCGGGTAAGAGAAATTACTGATGATATTGAACGTATCCCAAATTATTTTTTGCTCAGTCAGCAATCAGGCACTGTCACAATTTCCAATTTCATTAACGATAGAAATGTGAAACTTGAAAAATTGATTTTGAAGGAAAGTGAAACCAACAACACATTAACCATTAATTATTCAAATTTTCAATTGGTAGGCGAAAAGGTATTCCCTTATAATGGCAGTATTGACCTGATCTATAAAACCCTCGGTGGTTTATTAAGGACAAGCATACAAATTGAATATAACAAAGCCGAAATGGGAGATAAAGAATTGAATTTCAAGTTCAATATTCCGAAGAGGTATGAGCGGAAGTAATTGCTGTAAAAATTACTTAAACAACATTTATTTTTAACTTTAGGTGTTGATTTTTAATTACAACATCTTGTATCGCAAATATCAGCTTCAAAAAACACCATTAACTGCATTTTTGCTCATGATGCTGCTTTTTGCGGCACCCTTTTCACTTCTTGCTCAAAAAAGCAAAAGTCAGCTACAAAAAGAAAAACAGGAAAACCAAGCCAAAATTAAAGAAGTAGAGAGAATTCTCTCCGAAACTTCAAGCCAAAGAAAAAATACGATTGGAGAATTAAATGCACTTAACCAGCGAATCAAGCAACAAGAAAATTTAATTGGAGGCATCAGGTCTGAAATAGGCTTATTGAACAATGAAATAGCTGAGAATCGTGAAATCATTGAGGCACTAGAAGAAGACCTGCAAAGACTTAGGCAGGAATATGCTAATATGTTGTACTCGGCACAGAAAGCCAGTGGATCGGTTACCCGCCTGATTTTTTTATTCTCTTCCAGTTCATTTGATCAACTCATGATGCGCCTGAAGTACATGGAACAATATACCGAGGTGAGAAAAGTACAGCTCACACAAATTCAAAAAGTGCAACAGACTCTGGAAGATGAGATTCGAATTATTGAAGAAAGACGGTCCGAGCAAAATAAACTACTTTCTGAACAAACACAGGAAATAAAAAGTCTGGCCGATTTAAGAAGAAAACAAAATGATGTAGTAAAAAATCTCGCTCAACAAGAATCCAAACTAAAAAAGGACCTTGACGACACCAAAAAAGCAATCGCTAGAATTGACAAACTTATTGACGATATCATTAAAGAAGAAATGGAACGTGCAGCAAGAGCTACAAGAAGTGCCAATGCTACCGCTGCTGCAGAAGCGCTTGCTCTTTCCAGTTCTTTCGAAGACAATAAAAATAAATTCCCCTGGCCAGTCAATGGGTTTATTACTTTAGGCTTTGGCAACCAAAGTCATCCTGTCGTAAAAGGAATTCGCTACAACAATGAAGGCATCTGGATACAAACTAGGCAAGACGAAAAAGTAAAATCAATCTTTCAGGGCGAGGTAAGAGAGGTCGCCATTTTACCCAATCTTGGCAAAGCAGTAATTATAAGGCATGGTGAATACTTAACTGTTTATGCCGGACTGAAGGACGTTACTGTGAAAAAAGGCGATAAAGTGAATACCAATCAGGAAATAGGAAATATGCTCGCCAACGGAGATGGTGTAGCCGAATTGAAATTTCAAATCAGAAAGGTTACCACACCGCTTGACCCGCAAGCATGGCTAAGAAAGGGCTGATTTTACCGTTTAGGGATCGTTTTTTCTCCTTTTTTTGTTGATGCAATTAATGCATATCTTTACATACAAATTCAAAGTTTATGGAAGCTATTTTGTTATGGATGCCTGGAGGATGGGAGTGGGTAATTATCATATTTTTTGTACTCATATTTTTTGGGGCAAAGAGAATTCCTGAATTAGCTAAGGGTCTTGGTCGCGGAATCCGCGAGTTTAAAGACGCTGCCCGCGATATCAGGAAAGATATTGATGATGCCGGAAACAGCACAAATTCGGGAAAGGTTGAGGGTGGAGAAAACAAGAGCAACAATAACTAATCTTGATAATTACACTGATTATCGTGAAATCCGCAATGCCCTCTTCAGCGGAATAATTACCTGTGTAGATTTAGTCGATCATTATCTTGCGAATATTGAGCGCTTTGCGCAGCTGAATGCTTTTCTAAGTGTTTACAAGGAAGAAGCCTTGGCACGTGCGGCTGCAATTGATAATAAAATCCAATCCGGTACGGCTGGAAAACTAGCAGGCATGGTAGTGGGTATTAAAGATGTGATTGCCTATCAAGCACATCCCCTGCAAGCTGCAAGCAAAATACTTGATGGATTTGTTTCTCAATATACTTCCTCGGCTGTTCAAAGATTACTTGATGAAGATGCCATCATCATCGGCAGACAAAATTGTGATGAGTTCGCCATGGGATCATCCAACGAAAGCTCAGCTTTTGGACCAACATTGAATGCAGCCGATACTTCACGGGTTCCGGGTGGATCTTCAGGAGGATCGGCCGTTGCCGTTCAGGCCGGTATGTGTCAGGTCTCATTGGGTTCAGATACAGGCGGATCGGTTAGACAACCCGCTGCATTTTGTGGCGTAGTTGGAATGAAACCCACCTATTCAAGAGTCTCCAGGCATGGACTTATTGCCTACGCTTCATCATTCGACTGTATAGGTATTTTTTCAAAAAATATTTATGACAATGCCCTGGTGCTTGAGGTAATTGCCGGAGCAGACGAGTTCGATGGTACTGTATCACAAAAAGAAGTCGGGAAATATTCAGAATCACTATCGAACAAAGATCATGCGTACAAGATTTGTTATTTCAAACAGGCCATTGATGCAACTGGCGTAAATGCAGAAATAAGTGATGCATTCAAAAAAAAATTATCTGAATTAGAAAAGGCGGGGCATGAAGTACAGGAAGTTGAATTTGAATTACTTGACCACCTATTACCTACTTATTATATTTTAATTACAGCGGAAGCAAGCTCCAATCTTTCTCGTTATGATGGTGTTCGGTACGGTTACCGAAGTAAAGATGCATCAAACCTTGAAGGTATGTACAAAAAAACAAGGGCACAGGGTTTTGGTAAAGAAGTTCAGAAAAGAATTATGCTCGGAACATTTGTACTTAGCGCAAGCTATTACGATGCCTTTTACAACAAAGCGCAAAAAGTGAGAAGAATCATCAGGGATAAAACCAAAGAACTGTTGAATCGGTTCGATTTCATTTTAATGCCTAGTACACCAACAACAGCGTTTAAATTTGGAGAACATGCTTCTAATCCCATAGAGATGTATCTTGCAGATATTTTTACAGTACAAGCCAATGTAGCTGGAATTCCGGCTATTTCAGTTCCAGTAGGAACAGATAATAAAGGATTACCCATTGGCGTTCAGGCTATGGCAAACGATTTTGAAGAGGCCAAACTTTTTAGGTTCGCCCAACTGTTACTAAGTACAAATGGACATGAATAGGAGTTTATTGATATCAGCATTAACCCTTATCCCCTTCTCAGCATTTGCACAGGAAGTCGAACCGGATAGCCTTTTGATTGAAGTGAACGCAGAAATACTCCTGCCCGAAGATTCTGTTGAGATCACTCCCACAAGCTCTGCTTTACATTTTGATTACGTACCAGCTGATTTTACTTATGAGGAGGTACTAGCGCGTCTTGTCTCTATTCAAAACGAAATCCCGCTTCACTTCAATGATAGGGTATTCGCTTTTGTAAATTACTTCGTTATCAAAGATCGTGATTACACACGCATGGTAATGCGTAGAAAAAATTTATATTTTCCATTATTTGAAAAGTACCTGGAGAAATACGGTTTGCCCGATGAATTAAAATATTTGTCAATAATTGAATCTGGTTTGCATACCAAAGCATTATCAAGAGCTGGCGCTGCAGGCTTATGGCAATTCATGCCGCCAACAGGAAGACATTACGGATTACACCAGGATTGGTACGTTGATGAGAGGCTTGATCCTGAAAAAGCAACCGATGCTGCATGCAGGTATTTGAGAGACCTTTACAGGCAATTTAATGACTGGGAGTTGGCCATTGCCGCGTACAACACCGGCCCGGGTAATATCCGAAAAGCCATTAGAAAGTCAGGATATAAAAAAACCTTTTGGGAAATTTATCCTTATCTCTACCGGGAAACACGTTCTTATTTGCCGCAGTTTACTGCCATGGTGTACACCATGAACTTTACGGATGAGCACCTGCTATTTGAAGAAAACCTTGAGTATCCGTTAGCATACGACACGCTAAAGGTGGATAAATTTTTAAACTTTGAGACATTTGCAACACTTACCAATTCCTGCGTAGAAGATCTTCAAAAACTAAATCCATCAATTTTAAGAAATGCTGTGCCCGAAGGTCAGCGCAAGTACATTATCCGAATCCCCGAATCTGCTAAAATAATTTTAGAAGAAAACAGATTGGCTATTCTTGACTCAGCTTCGAAAGTTGGAAAACAACAATTAGACGCGTTGGCTAAAAATAC
>CAZVFM010000094.1:0-9758 GCA_964626095.1 uncultured Roseivirgaceae bacterium
TTCCTTTACTCCTTTAGCTGCAGGCACTTATTATGCTGAAGTGGTTAATGATGTAGCAGGTTGCGTTAGTGCCAATCGCGCTGCAGCCACCTTAACAGAAAATCCTTTACCAGCCGATGCCACCAATCCTGTTGACAATGCATATTGTGAAGGCGAACTGCCAACAACTATTTCAGTAGATGATCCTGGAGCCGGATTTGAAGTAAACTGGTTTGCCGATGCCACAGGGGGTATCTCCATGTTTACAGGACCAGTTTATAACCCGGGTGTAACAGGAATCTATTATGCCGAAATAAGAAATACAACTACAGGATGTGTGAGTGCCAATCGAGTTGCAGCCACTTTAACGGAGAGTCCCTTACCTGTAGCAAGCGTTACAGGCCCTGCAGAGGTTTGTGAGAACGAGACCGGAGTTATCTATTTTACCGAGGTAGGTCAAAATAATTATGTATGGGATGTTGTAGGCGGTACCATAACTGCCGGTCAGGGCACAGATGCGATCACGGTAAGCTGGGATGCAGCAGGAGGGGGTATTGTGGAAGTGATACAAACCAATGCAGCGAACTGTGTAGGCACCAGCGTAAGCTTACCGGTTACAATTGACATTAATCCTGATCCGGGCCTTACGGTTACACTTTCTTTAGATCCTATATGTGAAGGGGGGTCCGGAGAAATATTAATTGATAACTCTGAAGCAGGTGTATCCTATCAGCTAAGGACACATCCTGCAAATGTAAACGTAGGTTCTCCGGTTATTGGCAATGGCGGCACAATTACCTTAGTGACAGATCCGCTTACGACTACCGAGACTTTTAATATACTCGCTTCATCCGGAGTGTGTACTCCCGTTCAACTAACTACAACACCAACCGTTACTGTTGTTCCAAATGATATTGATACGGGATTAAGTATTTCTGTTGTAGATAATACCATTTGCGAAGGGTTATCTACTGATGTAGAAATTGCATTAAGTGAAACAGGGGTAAATTATAGCTTAAGAATAGGTACAACAACTGTTGATGGACCTCAGGCTGGAAACGGGGGTACACTGACTTTCAATACAGGTGTTCTTTCTACCAATACTACTTTTAATGTGCTCGCCAGTAGTGCAACATGTTCTATAGAGATGGATGCTATGCCGCTAGTTAATGTTGACGCAATACCCGATAATTCTTTAACAGTTGATGCAGACCTTACTTCGGTTTGTGATGGAGGAATCGCCAACGTAATTATTGAGAATTCTGAAGCTGGAGTCAACTATCAATTGGTTGATGATGCAACCAGTCTTACAGTTGGCGGTGTTGTAGTTGGTAATGGAGGAGATATTCTGTTACCTACAGGTGCATTGAATGCAACAACTACTTTTATTGTGAGGGCAGTTAATGGAGTTTGCGCCCCTCTAGATCTTTTGAATGATATCACTATTAATGTACTGAGTATTGATGCTACCTTGAGTGTAAGCATAGTCAATTCAGATATTTGTACCGGAGGAAGCACCCAGGTAATTGTGAGTAACAGTCAGAATGGAGTAACTTATCAGTTGCGGAACGATGCAGATAACACCCTTATCGGAACAGCAGTCGCAGGAACGGGAGCTGACATAAGTTTGCCTACAGGAGTTATCAATTCTTCCACTACGTTTAATGTGTTAGCTGAATTGAGCAGTTGTTCAGAAGAACTCAATGCCACTACATCAGTAAATGTTGTTAATAGTCCAGACATAAGTCTGGCACTTGCTGCTTCTGAGGCAACTATTTGTAGCGGTAGTGCAACAATTATTACCCTGAGCAATTCACAGGTTGGTGTAAGTTATCAATTGCGTAACGATGCGGACAATAGTTTAGTAGGGGCACCGGTTGTAGGAACAGGAACCACCATTAATCTCTCAACAGGTTCGCTTACAACTTCAACAACATTCAATGTGTTGGCAAGTAATACAGGTTGCTCGGTGCAATTAACTGCAACAGCATCGGTTAATGTATTGGCAGCGGGAGATCCCGCTTGTGATACAATTTTATGTACAATCTTTACAGTTTCTATCAGTGAATCAAGGCCAAGTTGCACAAGTCCGGATGATGGTGTAATTCAATTCAGTATAAGTGGAGGTAATCCAAATTATATTGTAACGCTTGATGGAAGTGCTGGATTTTCTCAGGCGCTTACAGGGCCCGGACCTTTTCTTTTTGATGAACTTTCTCCCGATAATTATACCTACACGATCGTGGACTCAAATGGGAGTAACTGTACCTTACCGTATAGCTTATTAGTAGAATCATTGATTACCGCAAGTGTAACGGAATTCACCGATGCTACTTGCTTTAATCAAGCAACAGGAACTGCAACAATAGAAGTGCTTGGTGGCGGTGCACCACCATACCAATATTCTCTGGATGGAGCAAACTGGGTAAGCTTTATTTCACCACATGTAATTGAAAATCTGATGCCATCAGCAAGTCCAACATTAATACTTGTTAGAAATAGCGATACAGATGATTGCCCTGCACAATTGAGTGTACAAATAGAAAATCAGTCGACTTTGATTGAAGCATCCTTTACCGTTACTAATGCAAGTTGCGCCAATAATGATGGAGTTATAGTTGTTGATAATGTTAGTGGAGGTTCAGGAAATTATACTTATCAATTCAATGGTGTTGGTCTTACAACTTTACCAACAGGAAATACTTTTGATAACTTAAGTTCAGGCAGCTACGATTTTGTTGTGATTGATGATTTGGGTTGTGAGCGAACTTTCCCCATTAATGTTGGCTTCCCGAATATTGTTCCTTTCACTGTTTCATTTGATGGTCCGGATTGCGAAGCACCTAATGCAGATAACGGAAGAATTTTTGTGGAAGTAAATGCTGTTGGAACATTTGAAATTTCCCTTAGATACAGTAATCAGGCAACACCAATTGAAGTACAGTCTTTGGTATCGGCCGGAAATGGTGTGGCTTTGTTCAATGGATTGATCAGGGCAGAATATACCGTGCAAGTAACAGCAAGTACTTCACTTTGTCCAGCAGAGCAGAATATTAACATTACTGATGGGCCCAATCAGGTATCATTTATAGCAACCGCAGTGAATCCAGCTTGTTTTGAAACACAGGCAGGGGTACTGTTCTCAAATATCAGCGGAGTAGCCAATTTACCTTACGCATTTGAAATTGTACGCAATGGTGATGTCATTGCTTCAGGTCCGATAACTGCAATTCAAGCGCAAACAAGCTTCACAGCTACTGGACTACCTGCGGGTGAGTATGCTGTAAGAATTACGCAAGATCAAAGTACTTCTTCCGCTTGTTCCAGCCCGGTGGCAGCACCTTTCCAGGTATTGGATTTGTCAACTCCTTTACAGGCATTGGATACTTTGTATACAGTAAAAAGAATTTCATTTCCGGATTTACCCTCGGGATCACTTTTAGTTGCTATTCAGGAATCTGGTTCAACTACGTTTGAGGTAATGCTTGAACTTATACAACCGCTGTTCGCTGGGCAATCATTTGTTCAGGATTGGACTGCAGCATCCAGAAATCCAAACAACTTGAGGATTGAGTATATGTTCAGAAATATTTTTGCGGGTACATATACTTTGAGTGTTCGCGATGAATTCGGTTGTATAAAACAGTACGAGGTATTTATTGATTTCGATAATGCATTATTCATTCCAAATATTTTTACACCTAACGGTGACGGGGTGAATGATGTTTTCTTTGTGAGAAATCTTCCGGATAACGGAAATAATTCACTCATAGTAAATAACCGCTGGGGTAAGCAGGTGTACCTCAACAGGAATTATCAAAATGATTGGGATGGTGATGACCTGTCTGACGGTGTGTACTTTTACCGACTCGAAACTTCCTTGGGATCATTTAGTGGCTGGGTCGAAATTCTTAGAGGTAACAAGCCTTAAATAGCTGCAAGAAATTTCATGGTATCCACCTTGTCGGCATAATCCCATAATTCCGGAGACTGGCTATTCCCGAATGCAATGGCTTCGGGAACTGTTTTTTTATGACCCACTATGCATTGAATTTCTTCTTGCTTTTGAGTCAAATGAGATTTTAAATATTCAATATCAGTATAATATTCGTAGTGTAATACGGCTACTGCCGAAGCAATTTTTTTGCTTTCCTTCAGTAAGATAAATCCATTATCCAGGTGCGGTTCTAAGTTTACCAGCATAATGGATTTATGGTAATCGTAATTGTTGGCATACTTGTGGAAATTGATTACAGGTTGGAATTTTTCTATACAGCTAAAGAAGGCATTGAAATTATAATTTACAGGTACATAAAGTTTGGAAACGTTTCTGCAACCTAATCCGAAGTAGCTAAAAATATCATTGCCTAGTGCAATCAACTCATCTGTTGTTTCTGATCCATCCAATACTGCACATGAATTCCTGTTCTTTCTTATCAGGTTAGGGTACTTCGAGAAATAGTAGTCGAAATACCTTGCGGTATTGTTACTCCCGGTAGCAATAACTGCGTCAATATCATTGAGCTTATCTGCAATGACTATTCTATCGTTAATTTCCGGGTTTTGGCTACATAGAAAGTCAATCACCCAGCGCATCAATACCTGATCATCACTACTTAACTTGATTACCGCGGTGTGTCCACTTACAAGTACACAGAGCAAATCATGAAAGCCCACCATAGGAATGTTTCCAGCCATAATGATCCCCACTTTTTTTGGAGGACTAACCGGACGATATTTTTTGCTCCAGGAAATAAGCTTATCAGTATGCAGGTAATTCAATAGACCCTCTAATGCCTTATGGATATTTTCAACTGTAAACCATGCGTTCTCATTGCATGCTTTATTTATTAGTTCATCTTTCTCAGCTTCTGAACATTGGTTTAATTTTTCACCCAGCCTTATAAAGGTTTTGATGGTACTTTGTTGAATTGGGTCTAAACCTTTGATTGTCATCTATTGTTTTGTGTGGAGTTATATAAATGATATTTTTGCGCAATTTAATTCGAACCCTTAAAACTGTACTAGTTTATGGCCATAATGATTACTGATGAGTGCATTAACTGTGGCGCCTGTGAGCCAGAATGCCCCAACACCGCTATTTATGAGGGCGGCAGGGAGTGGACCTGGGCGGGTGGTACAGCACTTTCAGAAGTGGAGTTGGAAGATGGAACACTTGTAGAGGGCAAAGCGCCCCAAGCCCCTGTTTCAGATGAGTTCTATTATATTGTATCGGCCAAATGTACGGAGTGTACAGGTTTTCATGAAGAGCCTCAATGTGCTGCTGTTTGCCCGGTTGACTGCTGTGTACCTGATCCAGATTATGTTGAGAGCAAGGAGGAGCTAGAGGAGAAGAAGAAGTGGTTACATAAAGAGTAGTGATATTAGCGCATTCGCGTTCGCTTTATTAAATAGGCCTGTAAGACAGCATATACATCTGATTCAGTATTTACCGGAATAAAATCAATTTTGAGTTGATTGCATTTTATTCTGATCTCATTGAAAAATAAATGCATTTGTTCTTTGTATTGTTCCTTAACCTGGCTCGGATTCAAGTCAATTTTTTCTCCGGTCTCCAGATCGATAAACTGGTGTGGTCGCTCTTCAAATTCAAATTCCAGTTCACTGCTATGTTCAGCTACGTGAAATAACAGGACCTCATGTTTATTGTGCTTTAAATGCTGAAGGGCTTTGTATAGCTCTGCTTGGTCAGTACCACTTTCAAACATATCGCTGAAAATCACTATGAGCGAGCGTTTGTGATTTGTCTCTGCCAGTTCATGAATCACCTTTGCTGCATTTGTGCTTATCCTCCCTGCTTTCACATCAGGTACTGCCTGAAGGACTTGAATCAGTTTGTTTAGATGGTTTGGAGTTGATTTGATGGCGCTGGTATATTCAATAGTATCTGAAAACAGGCATAAACCTACTGCGTCTCTTTGTTTTTGTAGCAAGTGGGCAATGGCTGCCGCACAATATATGCTGAACCTGATTTTATCTTTAGATTCAACCGGATAATGCATAGAAGCAGAATTATCTATTACTATCTGGCACCGTAGGTTAGTTTCTTCTTCATATTGTTTGGTATACAAACGATCGGTACGGGCATATACCTTCCAGTCGACATGGCGTGTACTTTCACCTTCATTGTAAAGTCGATGTTCTGCAAATTCTACAGAAAAGCCATGATAAGGCGATTTGTGTAAACCTGTAATAAATCCTTCAACCAGTTGCCT
Source organism: uncultured Roseivirgaceae bacterium (assembly GCA_964626095.1). GTDB lineage: Bacteria > Bacteroidota > Bacteroidia > Cytophagales > Cyclobacteriaceae > DAOLDI01. The sequence goes on from CAZVFM010000094.1 coordinate 6,216, forward strand.
GGCCAGCAGTTCTAAGTTGTCAAATCTCTTAATATCCTTTAAATCAAGCTTTTGCCTCTTTTCTATCATTTTTTTCCGCTAAAATGGTCTAATTTACTGAGGGGCTAATTTGATAAAACGCATAACAAATAGCTATTATTAGGAAACTTTAAAGAATTTTTAGTAAGTTTTCGATTGATTTACCTAACCTAAACTTAAGGATCGTGGAAGACAACAAAACCAATGGTAGAGATGAGATCTACTCAGAAAAGGTAAAGGCAGGGAAGAGGACCTATTTTTTTGATGTAAAAGCCACCCGGTCTAACGATTATTACCTAACCATTACAGAAAGCAAAAAGCGTATGAAGGATGATGGCTTTGTGTATGAGAAACACAAAATATTTCTTTATAAAGAAGACTTCAATAAATTCATTGAAGCGCTGAACAACACCCTTAATCATGTAAAGAATGAGTTATTGCCTGATGTAGATTTCAGCCAGTTCGACAGAACGCAGGATGAAAACCACCACATTCACTCAGAAGGGGAACAAGCAGCAAAAGTTGCTGGCCCGGGATCTGATTTGAAGTGGGACTAAGCATTTTTTAAGAAATATTCAATACCCCGGACTAGCCTGGGGTATTTTTTTTGTGACACACACAGAGTTAAGTACTCTCAACATTTACTTTTGTGCGCTCCAATCATCGGCTTATATTTGCCGCCTTATTCTAATTTATATATATGGCACTCCAATGCGGCATCGTGGGTTTACCCAATGTAGGCAAGTCGACACTTTTTAATGCATTATCCAATAATAAGGCTGAGGCGGCAAACTTTCCCTTTTGTACCATCGAACCTAACGTGGGAGTAATCTCCGTACCTGATGAGCGATTGAGAATTTTGGAATCGCTGGTAAAGCCCCAGAAAGTACTGCCAACCACCATTGAGTTTGTGGATATCGCTGGACTTGTAAAAGGCGCAAGTAAGGGAGAGGGTTTGGGTAATCAGTTCCTGGCCAATATTCGTGAAGTAGATGCCATCGTGCATGTGGTGCGCTGTTTTGAGAATGATAACATCGTGCATGTGGATGGTCGTGTGGATCCAGTGGCTGATAAGGAAATTATAGATACTGAGCTTCAATTAAAAGACCTGGAGGGTGTTGAGAAGCGGATATCCAAAGTAGAGAGAACAGCTAAGTCGGGTGATGTTAAAGCCAAAAAGGAACTTCAGACACTTTTGAAATTAAAGCAGGTGCTGGATGAGGGTAAGAATGTGCGTACCCTTCAATTTAATGAAGAAGAACAAAGCTTAGTGAATGAGTTACAATTATTAACAGATAAGCCTGTGATTTATGCAGCTAATGTTGATGAGGCATCGGTAATCTCTGGTAATAAATATGTGGAGGCGTTGAAAAGTCACATCAAAGACGAGGCTGCAGAAGTGGTGGTAATATGTGCGGCTATTGAAGCGCAGATTGCCGAATTAGAGAGTGCAGAGGAGAGGAAAATGTTTCTTAAGGAGTATGGCTTAGCCGAGTCTGGCTTATATAAGCTGGTGAGTGCTTCTTATGCCTTACTTGATCTGATTACCTATTTTACGGCCGGAGAAAAGGAAGTAAGGGCCTGGACCATACGCAGGGGTTGGAAGGCGCCACAGGCTGCCGGGGTAATTCACTCTGATTTTGAGAAAGGTTTTATTAGAGCTGAAGTGATTAAAATTCCTGATTATCAACACTATAAGACTGAACATGGATGTAAAGAAGCAGGTAAAATGGCCCTGGAAGGCAAGGAATATGTGGTTCAGGACGGAGATGTGATGCATTTTCGCTTTAATGTCTGATTTTCAATATAGATAAGTACAGAGATTTCAAATTTTTTCCTATTTTGTATTCGTATCTATAGTCCTCAATTTGAGTTGATTTTTTATAAGCGAATAATTTTTTGATATAGATTTTTCCCGTTTTGAGAGTCAGAATAGTTTTTTCTTTAAAAAACAGGGGTGCCTATGTGCCCTTTCACCACCAGTTCTTATTGGCACAGGTGATTAAAGGCGTATTGATGCATGGGCAATCACCGGATTATCAAAATTTCATCGACTACAATTTTTCCGGCTTGAAAGGCCAAACCAAAATCAGCAGGAAGGGGCTTCACTTTTATTCAACAAAAGTTACGCTTGTGTTCTCGTGTAATGAAAAACCTTTTCTTGATTACTTCATAACGAATCTATTTAAATTAAAAGAGTTCAATATCGGCAATCTGCAGCTTGCGCCTGAAAGTGTGGAGTCTGAAGAGCATGCTGAAATTGGAGACAGTGTAAGATTCCTTTGTCTTTCACCCATTGTTTTAATACCACCAAGTTTTAATGATGATAAGGCAAAGAAATTCATGATGCCAGATGCAGATGAATTTTCTGATTTACTTTACGAATCGACCATAGCACGAATGGACAAAACAGGAAGGTTTACAGCTGAACAGCTAACTTCCTTTTATAAATTTCAATTAGTGCCGGATATGGATTACATCAACCGCCTTCAGCAATCCAATAAAAAATTTGCACGTATCTATCCTTTGTTTGATCAGGACATACGTTATGAAGTGCGAGGCTATACTTTCCCATTCACTTTATATGCGGTAAAAGAAGTTCAACAGTTTATTTTTGAGTGCGGACTAGGTCATTTTTCTCACAAAGGATTTGGTATGTTGGATATATCGCAAAATGAACCTATAAAAAGAGTAGTTTACCAGGAACTTAATTACGCTTGATTAACGCCTGTTGTTTGGGTTTAATCCTAAAGTAAAATAGCCAATGAGTAAATCTGCATTGGGTTGGAATGGTCGGTAGTACACCATAATCTCATACCAGTTCTCGGTTTCAAAATGGCTTCCCTCAAAGTAATGTGCGGGCAATTGATCTGATTCAACGTGGTAGGTATAATCGTACCAACCTTGCTTTAACAGTAAATCTGCAGTGTATACATTTTTACTGCCATCGAAATACATTTCGTTTTCTATGGTTTTGTTCCAACCATTGTATGCACCCATAATATATACCTTACCATCAATCCTTCTGGAAGGAAGGTTGAACCTTACGTTCAAATAATCAGATCGCCTGGGTCCATCTCCAAAATCAGTGTTTTCAATTACAAAGTTACCGTTAAGGTCAAGGTATTGAGAGTAGCGTTGGGTACTTCGATTGATATCGCTACCCATAATGGCAACAATGGGATCATTTTCACGGTCAATAGTAAGAATATTTTGCCCCGGATAACGCAATGACCTTATATCAAAAAACCTGAATTCATTGCCTGCAGTAAACAAACTTCTGTCAAAAAATCTATACTCCAATTCTCTTACACCCTCACGCACAAAATTTGGTTTTATTCCGCTCACCATATTGTCCCATCTTTGGTTTTGCCTGATCACCACCCATACATTGTCCATGGGATTAACCAATTCTGTATTTCTATATTTTATAGTAAAATTGATTTGCTGGTTGCTTTGTGCAAAAGCTCCGGCACCTACCAGGTTACTTTCAGGGATGAAATTCACCTGGTTATCATAAACAAT
>CAZVFM010000095.1:0-9716 GCA_964626095.1 uncultured Roseivirgaceae bacterium
GTTGAACACGAACATAGTCTGGTAAGTTTTCAATTTTAGGTAATATATTCATTGCCGAGACTTTCAAGCCTGATACATCCAGCTTTGCTGTGGGCAATGCCACACGGAAATCATCTACTTTGTCTATTCTGATTTTAAATTCTGCATTGACCTTACCATTTTCAAGAAGAGGTCGAGCCCTGGCGGGTACATTAACAAGTTCTAGTTCAAGAGAATCCTGAATGAGCACAAACTCAATAACCCGAAATTTAATATTGACATAGTCAGGATTTGTTTTTAACATTTGATTTAGCTGCCTTCCAATTAAAATACGGTCGTCAAAATCCTTATCAATGTTCTCTTTTTGAATTTTTAAGTACAGGGGGTTAGTTAGTTCCAATACTAAATTTTGTGGTCCTTGAATAATCACCGAATCCGGAGTAATTGAGATTTCCTCGATTAACTCAAATTCTTGTTTGAGTTTCAGCGAATCCACATTGATGGCAAGGTCAAACTGCTTGTTAATGATACGCTCAACATGAAGGTATAGCGTATCGGTAATCATATAGTTGATCTGCAAATCTCCCAATTGTGATGAGAAAATAGAGGGCAATGAACTTCCTACAATTTTTCTAACAAGATTGGGTTGTTCTATGGGGATAACCAAATCAGGCGTATTAAAACCTATGCTCCTTCTGAATATGGTCCAGCCCACACCACTTAAATTAATTCGAACTTCATCTGGTAGTTTTTCAACCGCCACATATTTTTCAGTATCGTAATCAATCGCAACTGGAACTGTAATGTTGGTTGTGTAATTTTTATTTAGTGCATTGAACAACCAAAAAACTATTCCAGCCATAAAGCAAAGTAGTATTGCTTTCCAGTTCCTGGTGTTGATTCTAAATAGCCCTGCTATATTTCTTAATAAGCTCAAGTGGCTTAATTGATTATTTATTTGCTGCCTTGGATGCTTCCATGGAAACTGAAGATTTGGTTATTCGCATGCGGCCACCCTTTTCTATTTCAAGAACAAAAGCATCGTCTTCAACTTCTGCAATTCTTCCATATATTCCACCGATGGTAACCACGTTATCGCCCTTCTTGATTTCAGTTACAAATTTTGCCTGTTCTTTCTGTTTCTTCTGCTGCGGTCTGATCATAAAAAAATAGAAAACCCCTATAATAGCAGCGAAGAATAGAATTTGGGGTAATGCACTGCCTTGCTGAGCTTGCAATAAAATGTTCGTTATCATAATTGTGTTTTTAGTTTCGCAAATTACTTCATTAAACTGAAATAACAGAAGATATCCTTTGAAGATCAGTGCTATAATTTTAGTTGCAGGGCATAAAAAATCCCGCTAATCTTTATTTCAGATCAGCGGGATTTTATATCTATCCTTTACTTACTTCTTCAACGGACCATCAAGCGGCTTCACCTGATCTGCAGGCGTTACCATGGCCTTAATTCGTAAAACGGTTTGCTTTGGCCAGGTATTAGCTGTTACTGTAACGGTTCTGTTATTGATATTTGGTTTGCCCTGGCTATCAAACTTGGCCTTCACAAATCCTTTTCCTCCAACCGGAATAGGGTCTTTTGACCAATCTGGGGCTGTACAGCCACATGAGGCCTGAACACCCTGAATGATCAAAGGTGCTTCGCCTGTATTGGTAAAAGAAAAGGTGTGCTCAACAACATCTCCTTCATTAATCGTTCCGAAATCATATTCCAAACTAGGGAATTGAAAAGCAGGCAGCGGGCCTTCAGGTTTTTCATCTACCTGACTTGCTGCAGGTGCTGGTGTAACTTGAGGGTTGGCTGCGCGGTTAGTTTCTAACTCAGCCAAACGGCCCTCCAATTGTGCTATTCTCTTTTCTGCTTCTCTGTCCCTGCAAGAACTTAAGATAACCGAAACAGACAACAACACTAAAAACACTTTCGACATCATTTTCATAATCAAATAATTTTTACTTTTTACCTCTTATCTGTTCTATTAATTCATCTACATCGCCCAAGAGTTGCTCGGCCTTTTCTTTGGCATCATTTACCACGCGCTCTCCCTGTGACTTTGCTTCCGTAAAAGTACTGTTCTTTCCTGAAACAAGGTCATCAATCAAATCCTCAAGTGATTTGCGGTATTTATCTAGTTTAAATGAGAGCTTATCTCTTGTATTTGACCCCTTATCAGGTGCATACAATACTCCTAACAAAGCCCCCGTTGCTGCCCCAACAAGAAAAGCCAGCAAAGTGTTTCCACTCTTTTTACCCATATCAAAATTATTTATTGTCTATTAAACCTCTACCGCTCTTTTTCAGGCTGCCTGATTGTTGCATTTTTTTAGTTATTACATCCAAAATACCGTTAACAAACTGCCTGCTTTTGTCGGTGCTGTATTTTTTTGAGAGCTCAATATATTCATTAATCGTCACTTTTACAGGGATATTAGTGAATTTAAGGGCCTCAGCGATCGCCAACTCCAATATAACCCTGTCGGTTAAAGGTAAACGGTCGACCTCCCAGTTTTTGGTATTGCTGGCGATTAACTCTTTGTACTCTGGTTCAAGTTTCGTAGCCGCCTCAAATAAATCCTCAAAAAACTTCTTGTCCTCCTCCCAGTTTGGAGATAAGGTTTGTAATTGTATGCTATTTCTTTCTTCGGGATGGTACGATTTTAAGGTTTTATCGACAAGACTTTTTACTATGTCTTTGTTCTCTGCCCAATAAAGATCTTTTGCCTCAAAATAATCGAAGATCAATCCTTTGGCTAAAATGATTTTACGTGAAATATATATCAGGATTTCGAGTTGGTCTTTCTCTGTCGGTGCCTTCTTATCAAGATAACTCAGGTAGTGATCATTGTTCTTAACCAAATCTTTAAACCACGTCCTGACCTGATTAAACTGGTTATCCCAATCGCTAAATTTTAATATGGCTTGTTGCACTGACTTATCTGCCCTAAGTACATTTATCCAATCGTTTCTTGTAAAGTTTCCGTGATCAATTTTTTTGTCTGTCTTAGCTACATCCGCAAAGGCAATAAGTAGGGCAAGTAGTTGTATATAATAACTATAAATTTCTTCTACTTCTTTAAGGATTTGCCTTTTAAAGAACTTAAGGTCTTTATCAACCCGCTGCACATAAGCCTTCTTTTCTGAAATCAATAGCTTGAGCATCTGCTTATCATCGGCTGATGCGTCTTCAATTTTATCAAAGTGTTTTTTGAAAAGTGAGATTGCTTTCTTCTTCTCCTTATCCAGGAATTTCTTGTCTTGAACTTCCATTGAATTGAGGTCAAGTGTATAAGCCTTTTCAATTCTTTCCAGGCTTAGCTGGTAATTGGCCTCTTTGCATTGCTCAAATGCGTAAAGTGCCTGCATGGCTTTTATTCGTAAAGTTCTACGGTTAAGCATATCTCAATGAACGACTAATGGGCACAAAGGTAATATAAAGTTGACCCGGATGTGTATCAGTGGGTCAACTTTACTCGGCCAACTTCCATAATCCTGCGTTCAGCAAGTTGAATGGCCGCTTCCTGGCTTGATATTCTATCTTTATCAGCCAGGTTTAAAATATTCAAACAGGTATCATAAATTTTCTCTGCCTGCATGTAAGCCCGCTCACGATTATAGTTCCCCAGGTACTCGTTATATACGTTGATTAATCCCCCTGCATTGATAAGGAAGTCGGGGGCATAAGCAATGCCCTTGTCCATTAACATATATCCATGACGGAGCTCATCTTTCAGCTGGTTGTTCGCAGCGCCTGCTACAATGCTGCAGCGCAAGCGAGGAATGGTATCATCATTCAATGTAGCACCCAATGCACATGGCGCATAGATGTCCATATCCAAATCGTAGATTTTATTCTGATCAACTACGGTTACTTTATACAATTCAGCAACCGATTTCAATTTATCTTCAAAAATATCACTGACGTAAACTTCAGCTCCTTCTTTTACCAGATGCTCAACCAAATGCATTCCGACCTGACCTACGCCTTGCACAGCAATTTTCTTTCCTTTAAGACTGTCTGAGCCATAAACTTTTTTTGCTGTAGCCTTCATGCCAAGATAAGTACCATATGCTGTAACAGGAGATGGGTCACCACCCCCGCCCATAAGTTCGGGCAGACCTGTAACATGCCTTGTTTCCATGGAGATATACTCCATGTCAGCAGTTTTCATGTTCACATCTTCTGCAGTGATGTACATACCCCCGAGGCTCTGAACAAATTTTCCAAACCTTCTCATAAAGGCTTCAGTTTTCATGCTATGTGCATCACCAATAATTACGGCCTTACCTCCGCCCAAATTAAGTCCGCTGATGGCCGCTTTATACGTCATGCCTCTTGAGAGTCTCAACACATCTTCCACCGCTTCCTCGTCTGTAGCATAGTTCCACATCCGGGTTCCGCCCAATGCCGGACCAAGAACTGTATTGTGTATGCCAATGATTGCTTTAAGCCCGGTTGGTTTATCGTAACAAAAAACAACCTGTTCATGCCCCATAGATGCGAGCGATCCAAATAGGGATGTCCCATCTATTTTTTCGAATTCTTTAACTTCCATCAGCTGATTTGAATTTTATTCTAGTTTTGCTGTTATCAGGGGCGAATTTAGCCCCCAAATAGCGCGACAAAACTATTCTTTTTAACTTAAAAATCAACGATTTAAAACGTTTGCACTGCAGTTTAACAAAAACAAACTCATTTATTTTGCGTTTGGATAATTTTACAGATGAAGGAACTACGCTACCTAGATAAATACCTAATAAAATATAAGTGGCATCTTATTCTAGGGCTGGCATTTGTAATTATCTCCAATATTTTTCAAATCATACCCGCTCAAATGGTGCGCTACGCCATTGACCTCGTGGTAGATAATATCCTTCTTTATAAGGGTTTTAATGGCCTAGCAATTCAAAATGAATTTTTCAATGTGTTTGCAAAAAGCATTTTGATATGTGCGTCAATTATTTTGCTCATGGCGTTACTAAGGGGATTTTTTCTTTACCTGGTGCGCCAAACCCTCATTGTGATGTCAAGACTCATTGAGTACGATTTAAAAAATGAAATATTCTCTCACTATCAAACACTGCCACTTTCTTTCTACAGAAAGAACAATACCGGAGATTTAATGAACCGTATCTCAGAAGATGTAAGCAGGGTGCGCATGTACCTGGGCCCGGCCATTATGTACGGACTTAATCTCGTGACTTTGTTTTTGATATTGATACCTATCATGTATCACATCAGCCCCATACTTACATTCTATGCTTTGTTACCCATGCCATTGTTGGCATTTAGTATCTATTTTGTTAACAATATTATAGAGCGCAGAAGTGAAGAAATACAAAAAGCGCAATCCGGTTTATCCACTTTTGTACAAGAAGCTTTTTCAGGAATAAGGGTGTTAAAGTCTTTCACCCGTGAGAACGACTCCTCTCAACGTTTTCTTGAAGAGAGCAATGACTACAAACACAAATCTCTTAAACTAACTAAAGTTCAATCCCTGTTTTTTCCTTTGATTATGGGGTTGATTGGGCTAAGCACAATTCTTACCGTTTATGCAGGAAGTGCTGAAGTGATAAAGGGTACACTTGGTTTTGGTAACATTGCCGAGTTTATTATTTATGTAAACTTACTTACCTGGCCTGTTACTGCATTGGGATGGACCAGTAGTTTGGTTATTCGTGCGGAGGCTTCCCAAAAAAGATTGAACGAGTTTCTCAAAACCAAAACGGATATCATCTCAGAAAAAGGACTGATAAAAGAACTTGATGGAAAAATTGAGTTTCGCGAAGTTTCTTTTGTTTACCCCGACACAGGAATTGAAGCTTTGAAAAATGTTTCGTTCAGTATCAATCCTGGCGAGTCGCTTGCTATTATAGGCACAACCGGATCTGGTAAAAGTACCATCGCCAATATTGCTTCCAGATTATATGATGTAACAGGCGGCACTGTATTGGTAGATGATTTACCCATTAAAGATTACGATTTGGTTTCGTTAAGAAGTCAGATTGGTTATGTGCCACAGGATGTATTTTTATTCAGCGATTCTATTTTCAATAATATTGCCTTTGGTGCACCAAACCCTGCTGAAGAAGTTATTCACCAGGCCGCAAAAGATGCAGATGTCTATGAAAACATTGTGGAATTCCCAACCGGCTTTGCTACGCGGGTGGGTGAAAGGGGCATCACCTTATCGGGAGGACAAAAGCAGCGTGTATCTATTGCAAGAGCCATTGCGCGCAATCCGAAAATACTTATGCTTGATGATTCTTTATCGGCAGTAGACACAAAGACCGAAAACAATATTCTAAACAGCATGCGAAAAGTCATGTTGGACAGAACAACAATAATTATTTCACACAGGGTGTCTTCAGCAAAACTGGCTAACAAAATTATTGTGCTTGATGATGGTGAAATTAAAGAAGAAGGAACGCACGAAACACTAATAGAGAAGAATGGTTTGTACCGAGAGCTTTACGACAAGCAAACGCTCTCTGAAGAACTGGCTGATGATCAGAAAATATAACGTATCCCAACCCCTCCTTGAAACCTGCTCCAGCCAGGATCTATCAAAGCATCAAAATAAACCTGCATTTCCATAAAGGCAGAAATGGGCATGTCAAAATAAGAATATTCAATGCCAAGTGTAAAGGCCGGGCCTCCAGTAATTCGGGAAATATTCAGTGGTCTTATTTGATTATCGAAAGCTCCATCCTCTTTAAGATACTCATAAGTAATATTTGTATTACGCCACTGCCAACCACCACCAACATAAACCTGTAAACCATTGGCAATAACTGAGGCATCAAAACCATATAACAACTTGGCTTCGATAAAAAGGTCTCTTGTTGCCCGATGCGTTAGGTAGGTCACGCGTTGAAATTCGCTAAGTGTATCGGGCTGAGTATACTCATCAAATTTTTGTCTATGGTATCTGCTATAAAGGGCACTTGCACTTTTACCGGCATCAATTGCAAGTGAGAGTTTCTTATTGGCGTAGAATTTATAAGTAAATGCAGCGGGGTCTCCGAGTTTTATTCCAAAGCCATGCAATGGATATTCGCTCGCTTCCATGATAGGACACATGGTTCGGGCCTTGCTTCCGGAAATTTTTGGCGCACTCTTATACCGATGTTTTGTATAATAACTCTTTTGCTGTGCCAAAGCAGGAACAGCTAAAATCACCAACAAAACTTGAATGTATATGCCCCTATTTAACCGCATTAACGACAAATATAGCTGTTTTACTGATTTTAACTGAATTTGGGGTTAAGGCGCAGAAACTGCCGATTAAACCGATGCTATTACTTTGTATTGCAGACGGTGCAATTGTGCATAGTGCCCGTCTAACTGGAGCAACTCATCATGGTTGCCACTTTCTTTGATCTCACCTCTATCCATTACAACGATTTTCTTTGCCTTTTGAATGGTTGATAAGCGATGCGCAATAACAATGGAAGTTCTGTTCTGCATCATTTTACTGATGGCTTTTTGAATTAACTCTTCTGTTTCTGTATCTACGGATGAAGTGGCCTCATCCAGTATAAGAATTTTCGGATCGTAGACCATTGCCCGTATAAATGAAAGAAGTTGCCTTTGTCCAACTGAAAGTGTAGCCCCTCTTTCCATCACATTATAGTCAAGGCCTCCGGGTAAACGCTCAATAAATTTTCTAGCGCCCACCAAATCTGCCGCCCGCCATATCATTTCGTCTGTAACAGCGGGGTTGTTTAATGTGATGTTATTCCTGATCGAATCGGAAAACAAGAAAACATCTTGCAATACCACACCAATTTTTTGTCGCAGTGTACTAAGTTCAAATTCAGATATATCCACACCATCAACCTTTATGCTGCCGCGGTTTATTTCGTAAAAGCGATTCAATAAATTAATAATTGATGACTTCCCCGCACCGGTAGCACCTACTAATGCTATGGTTTCGCCTGACTTAATTTCGAGGTTAATGTCCTTTAATACATAATCCTGCTCATTGTATGCAAACCAAACGCGTTCAAAAGTTACATCGCCCTTGATGGTCTCGGGCTTATGTATTCCGTTGTTTTGTATATGTTCTTGTGCATCCAATAAATTCATAATGCGCGAAGAACTTACAATTCCCATTTGTAATGTATTGTACCGATCGGCAATCATACGTATAGGTCTGAAGAACATTTGTATATACATAATGAAGGCAGTGATCTTACCCACGGTTATGCCAGATTCGGGTGTAATGGCTCCTCTCGCTCCATACCATATTAATAATCCGATTCCTGCCGCAGCAATAATTTCAGCTACGGGAAAATACACTGAATAATAAAGTACTGATCTTAAGTGTGCGTGCCTGTGTTCCTTATTGATCGATTGAAATTTTTCGTATTCCTGTTTTTCGTTGCCAAATATTTGCACAATATTCATTCCTGTGATGTGCTCCTGTACAAATGAGTTTAGATTCGCTACTGCATTACGCACATCATTAAAAGCTACTTTAATTTTCTCTTTGAAAACATACGTGCTAAGTAAAAGCAGGGGCAAGGTCGACAAACAGATCAATGAAAGCCGCCAATCCTGGTAAAACATAAATGCAAGGATAAATACGATCTGCAGTAGATCTCCCGCCATTGCCGCCAGACCTTCGCTGAAAACATCTGCCAAAGTTTCAACATCAGAAATGGTGCGTGTAACTAGTCTGCCAATAGGTGTTTTGTCAAAAAACTTTAATCGTAGCTTTAGTATGTGATCGTACAACTTTGTGCGTATGTCTCTGATGACGTGCTGACCAAGCCAACCAGAGATATAAGTATGCACATACTGCACTAATGACTGCACAAACAGAAGTCCTAGTAACAATGCAATGATCATTACCATGCCTGTATAATTACCAAAAGCTACGTGCTTATCTAGTGTATACTGAATTAAAACCGGGCGGATTGGTGAGAGCAGGCCAAGTAGAATGGTAAGAACCACAATAAAATAAAATCTCCCCTTATAGGGTTTAAGAAATTTTATAAGGCGCCTGAGTACCTTAAAGTCAATAATATTTCCGCTACTTACTGTTTCCTTGTCCACTTAGTTTCAAGAATGCGTATTTTGTGATAACCTATTTTAAAAAAATTGAAGTTGGGTACTTTACTTTAGTCAAATACAAACCATGCGGAGCCACATTAGCTCCAGCTTTTTTTCTGTCTTTACTTTTGAGTACCTCTTTAAAATCATTGACGCTGATCTTACCCTCACCAACTTCAAGCAATGTACCTACAATTGCCCTTACCATGCCACGCAAAAAGCGATTGGCAGTAATTTCGAAAACCAGCAAATCGCCTTTTTGATTCCACCTGGCTTTCCTGATATCACAAATAAAGTGGTTTACATCGGTCTTCACCTTACTGAAACACTCAAAATCATGGGTACCGCATATTAACGCAGCTGCTTTGTTCATGGTTTTAATATCAAGGGCTTTAAAGTAGTATAGGGCCAAATCATTTTGAAAAGGGTTTTTCTTAAGAGTAATTCTGTATTGATATGATCGTTCAGTTGCGGAATAGCGTGCGCTTGCATCTGGCTTTACTTTACGTATTTTTCCAACTACAATGTCTTTGGGAAGAAATGTGTTTAGTCTCCAGCCAAATTGATATTCATCTATTTTCCTTTGAATATCTGCATGAAAAAATTGTTGCTCACAATGAACACCAGCATCTGTTCTGCCACTACCCACTATTTTTATATCCT
>CAZVFM010000096.1:0-9698 GCA_964626095.1 uncultured Roseivirgaceae bacterium
ATTAAATGAATAACCTCTATCCCATACAAGGCAAAGTTTCTTCAGCAGATCGGGAACGATTGTTTAATCAAAAGCCACTCTTAATTTGGTTTACCGGATTATCGGGTTCGGGCAAGTCAACTTTAGCTGTACAACTCGAAGCAGCTTTGTTCGAAAGGGGATATAAAACTTATCTGTTGGATGGTGATAATATCAGAACAGGATTAAACCAGGATTTAGATTTTAGTGAATCAGCAAGGGTAGAGAACATACGTAGAATAGGAGAAGTGAGCAAACTATTTTTAGATGCCGGTATGATTGTACTCTCTGCATTTATTTCTCCTTTTCGTGCTGACCGACAACAAGTGAAAGAAATTGTTGGGGCGCATAACTTTGTGGAAGTTTTTGCAGACTGTCCTTTAGAGATTTGTGAACAGCGGGATGTAAAGGGATTATATAAAAAAGCAAGAGCAGGAGAAGTAAAGAACTTCACAGGAATTGATTCTCCTTATGAAGCGCCACTTCAGGCAGATATCAATATACCCACTCATCAATGGCCTGTTGATAAATCCGTTAATGAATTATTGAAATTAGTTGTCCCAAAGATTAGCATTTAATAAAACCATGAGTCAATACTATCTTAATCATTTAAAAGAGCTTGAATCTGAAGCCATTTATGTCATACGCGAAGTTGTGGCACAATTTGAAAATCCCTGTTTGTTATTTTCAGGTGGGAAAGATTCTATCGTGCTGGCCTATTTGTCGCGTAAAGCATTTTATCCGGCACGCATTCCTTTTCCTTTGGTGCATATTGATACCGGTCATAATTTTCCCGAAACCATGGAGTACCGAGATTGGCTTATCAAAGAATTGGGTGTGAACTTAATTGTTGGCTCGGTGCAGGAAAGTATTGATAGCGGAAGAGCAAAGGAAGAAACCGGAATAAATGCCAGTCGTAACGCTTTGCAAACTGTTACCTTATTGGATACCATCGAGAAATATAAATTTGACGCAGCTATGGGTGGGGCAAGAAGAGATGAGGAGAAAGCTAGGGCAAAAGAAAGATTTTTTTCACACCGCGATGAGTTTGGACAATGGGATCCGAAAAATCAAAGACCAGAATTGTGGAATCTTTTTAACGGCAGAAAAAATATAGGAGAACATTTTCGTGTTTTCCCGATTTCCAACTGGACAGAGATGGATGTATGGCAATACCTGCACATGGAAAACATACCCATTCCTAAATTGTACTTCGCGCATAACAGAGAAGTAGTTATTCGCGATGGGGCTATACTTTCTACTTCTCCCTGGTTGAAACTTAAACCGGAAGAAAAACCTGAAATCAGACTTGTACGCTTTCGCACTTGCGGAGATATGCCTATAACTGGAGCCGTAGAATCAGATGCAGATACTTTGGAGAAAATTATTCTGGAAGTAGCGGCTTCGCGCAAAACAGAAAGAGGCACCCGGGCTGATGATAAACGCTCTGAGACTTCTATGGAAGACAGGAAAAAGGGAGGGTATTTTTAATCCTTTTGAAACATTCCTAAAGTTTGAAAACTTCTTAGTGGTTCTATTCATACATATTCTCATGGTTCGCGATTGAAAATCGGTAGAATAAATCAGCTACTTTTTCAGTTACGGCTTTAAAGTATTTTTCTCCCTTTTCTTTATTTGCTGCTTTTGGATTACCCACCCCGGTATCGGCACTAATCTGCGACCATTTTCTCTCCATCCAAACCCAACCTTCAGAAAATGCTTTTATTTTATTTTTTCTTTCTTTTCCTTCACCTGCTGCTTCAAGGGGTAAAACAAGCTCAGGTTTGAGGTAAAGAATTAAACTTGTCTCCATCTCATCGGCATGATCGCCAGCATGTTCAAAAAATTCGTTTTTATTCAATGACTGAAACCAATTGCAGGTGCACAAAAGCATTTTAGGAAACCTCAAGCCTAGCTCGCGCAACATCGCCTTAAAATCGTTGCCACCATGACTGTTAAGGATCAGCAGCTTGTAAATTTTTTGTCTGTTAAGTACTTCAATAATATCCGACAAAATAGCCAACTGAGTGCTTGGGTTCAGGTTGATGTCCAGAAAAATATCATGCTGACCGGTATTAACGCCAAAAGGGATGGTAGGTAATACAATAAGTTTTGCTCCCTTCTCCCATGCTATGCGGGCTGCTTCCGCAGCGATAAAATCCGATTCAATATTATCAGTTGCATAGGGAAGGTGATAATTATGGGCTTCTGTTGCACCCCAGGGAAGAATAGCCAAATCAATTTCAGCGTCTTTGAGGTGCTTCCAATTGGTTTCAGCGAGAATATATGGTCTCATATATTTAGTTTTATTCTATTATTGATGGAATCCAACGACTCTTCGTATGAATTTTAAGCAAATGTATACAGATAATTCAATGAAAAATTCCAAATAATAACTACGATTATTGCAATGAGTTTAGAGAAATAGAAATTCCACTTGAGTCGTTGATTCAGAAAGTAGATCATGCCGTTAGTAATCATCAGCCCTACTAATGCAATGATGAAAAATGAAGTATATTGTCCTGTAATGTTCAAAGAAGTATTTTCAAAAGTCCATATTTTATTAAAATAATAATTGCTTGAGGCGGCTACAGTAAACCCACAACTGTTAGCGATGTATTTATTAATGGCATATTTTTCTTTAAGCAGATAAGTGAGGCCAAAATCTATAATCAGACCTGAAAATCCTACTACAGAAAACCTGAATAATTTGTAGACAATATCTTCCATTAATCAAGCGGTATCACTTTGCTTTTCCATATACCTAAGGAATCAGACAAAATGGAAATTTCCAAATGATTTGGTGGTATATGGTAAGTCCATTTAATTTTTTGATGCAAATTTTCTTGCTGATTAATGGACTTGTTAAGCAATTGAAACAAAGATTCAGTATGTTGAACATCGTTGTAAAGCAATACCCTTATGAAAAAGGGGCGTATGGCATTCACCACATTTTCTACTTTTACTGTGTATACGACACTTATTTCCTCTTCAATCTGTAATTGTTCAATAACAGAAATTACCGGATAGCGCAGTACAGGTAGTTGTTCAATTTCTTCCAGGTAATAGTTGCCAAAGTAGGGATGTACTATGCTAGCCACACCATTTGGCGCTTCTCCACGCTTAAGCATCAATACATTTTGATTCTCAAAGTCATCAACCCATGGCCAAAAATCAAACTGATTTTTTCTGCTATTGATATTGATGGCTGGAACAAGTTGTTTGCTGTAAAATGATAGGAGAGAGGCCTCCTGGTAGCGATTGGCAACAACGGTTTTGCCTTTACTTTGTTGCATTACTTTATTCGCAAATTCTTGATGACCATGGTATTCGTAAGCCCTGTCTTTTTTTAAGTTTATTAAAGGGTGTATCAGATGTATTCTAAATACTGCAATCAAAAGCAGGCTAACAATGGCTAGTGCTTTATATGCGTTATCAAATTTCAATTTCGAATTAAAAACAAGATACAAAGCAGGAATAATTGCTAACAAAGTCCAGTTGGCTTCTACACGTCCTTTGAAAGAAGAAAGAAGAAAGAAGGCAAAAATGCCTATGATGCTGAACCTTAAAGCGCATTCATAGACTTCATTATTTTTTTTACTTAATGCATGCCAAAGCAAGAGAATGAATACTAGTGGACCATTATAAAATATAAAGCTTGCCAGGTACTCAAGGCTATAGTTGATTCTATAGGCTGAAGCAGAGCGTTCGAAAAAATGATAAGAAACACTGCTGAAGCTGTGCTGAAACAACCAATAGAAATGAGGAATATATAATAGAATCGAAAAAAAAGTAAGCAAATAAAATGATTTACGTAGCATTAAATGAGGCTGAGAAACAAAAACGATCATAACAATAAGTACTCCGTGATATTTACTGTAAAGCATTCCCACAATGCTTAAGGCCAGGATGAAGATATTGAGGATATTTTCTTCATTTATAAAGCGCTTGAATGACCAGAAGAATAGAATGGTAAAAAAGAAAACAGGCACATCAGGCAAGGCCATGAATCCTAATAGGTGTAATGGAAATAACGCAAATACAACCAACCAGAATAGTTTAAAATTTTCCGGTTTGATCCACTTGTACAACAAGTAATAAGAAGCTGTGGTAAGAAGGATAAAGAATAATCGCACACCCAATTCATCATCAAAAATTTGACTTCCCAAATAGATTAAGATGCCAACAACAGGGGGATGATCAAGGTAGCCCCAATCCGGAAAAAGGCTGTACATATAATAGTAAGCCTCATCGGCATAAAGCTCAAGAAAAGCTGCTTGCAATAGATTGATAAGTGTGATACTTATTAATGAAACGCTGAGCCAATAATTCCTTTTCCGATTCATTTTATCGTGCTAACATTTGTTAGACCTTGACTTAATATGGGGGCTTGTCATCACTTGCGAAATGGAATATTAAAAATAATTTGGCAATATATTGCATGAAAGTAAGTTAACCCTATATTTGGACCATGATTACAATCTCAAACAAGTATTACAGCTATTATTATCAGAGCGCAGGGCGTTCCGGTAGGGCTGTAAATTGATTTTGAGTCAGAGATAATTAATCAAAAGCCTGGTTTCGGAATGTGGAACCAGGCTTTTTGTTTTAGCCCGGTTTCCCACTGAAGATAAAGGCATAAGAGGGCTAAACAACTAAAATTTGAAATTATATGGAAACACAAGTACTGAATCGCACAATTCCCACATTGAAAGGTAGTCAGCAACTACATGAGAACTATACTTCTGAAGATCAGCAAGTTTGGAAGATTCTCTTTGACAGACAGATGGAGCGATTACCAGCAAAAGCTACGGCTGAGTTCTTAGAGGGGATGAGACGGATTAATTTTACTAACTCACGTGTGCCTCATTTCGGTGAAACAAATGAGTTGCTTCGTACACTTACAGGATGGGAGATTATAGCTGTTCCCGGAATTGTTGATGACAAAGTTTTTTTTGAATTGATGGCAAACCGCAAATTTCCGGCAACCACTTGGCTAAGAACGATGGCCCAACTGGATTACCTTGAAGAACCGGATATGTTTCACGATGTCTTCGCACACGTGCCTTTACTAAGCAATCAACATTTTGTGAATTTTTTGCAGTCGCTTAGTGAGATAGGATTGAAGCATCACAGTGACCCATATGCGATTGAACTACTCTCACGCATTTATTGGTTTACCGTTGAATTTGGTTTGATTCTTGAAAAAGATGAGTTGAGAATTTATGGGGCGGGTATCCTTTCGTCAGCAGGCGAAACAGATTTTAGCCTTAGCGATAAACCCCTACGCTATTCTTTTGAAGTTGAAGAAGTTTTTAATCAACCTTTTAGAAAAGATACTTTTCAGGATAAGTACTTTATAATAGAATCATATGAGCAATTGTTTTCTTCTATTCCGCTGATAGAAGAAGTGTTGGAGGATAAGCTCAAAGCAGCCAGGGATTAATAAGTAAGCTCAGACAATAAACTGATATAAATCATGTGGTTTTAATTTTCTGATGAATTACTTTGCAGCTCTTTAAACAAGTATGGATATGCAGGCATCAGAAGCCCTAAAGGTTGTTAAATCGGGAGATAAAATTTTTATACATAGTGTAGCAGCG
This sequence comes from uncultured Roseivirgaceae bacterium, assembly GCA_964626095.1. GTDB lineage: Bacteria > Bacteroidota > Bacteroidia > Cytophagales > Cyclobacteriaceae > DAOLDI01. Next base: position 5,622 of record CAZVFM010000096.1, read on the forward strand.
GCACCCCCGGTGTTAATCGATGCCTTGGTGGCTCGCGCCTCTGAATTAAAAGATGTTAAGATTTATCATTTACATACAGAAGGTGCTGCGCCATATGCTAATCCTGAGTACAAAGATACATTTGAGGTAAACGCTTTTTTTATCGCAAAAAATATTCGTCAGGCGATTGCTGATGGAAGGGGCAGTTATATTCCTGCCTTCCTTTCTGAAGTTCCCAGAATACTGCGCAAACAAATTATAAAAATTGATGTAGCCTTAATTTCGGTCTCCCCGCCTGATCAACATGGCTTCTGTTCTTTAGGAACTTCGGTTGATGCTACCCGTGCGGCAGTGGAAACAGCAGATATTGTAATTGCGCAGGTAAACAAATTTATGCCCCGTACACATGGCGATTCACAATTGCACCAGAGCCGAATCCAATACATGGTTCCGCATGACTCTCCCATTTATGAGCATGGACCTGAACCTGTGGATGACATAGAACTTGCTATTGCCAAACACGTATGTGGTCTCATTGAAGATGGAGCTACCTTACAAATGGGCATCGGTAGCATTCCCAATGCAGTGTTAATGGGGCTTTCAAATCATAAGGATATTGGCATCCATACCGAAATGTTTAGTGACGGAGTAATTCCATTAGTTAAAAACGGAGTTATAACCGGTAAATACAAAAAGAAACATCCGGGAAAAATTGTGGGTACCTTTTTAATGGGATCAAGAAAACTTTATGACTTTGTGGATGATAACCCAATGGTAGCTATGCTAGATGCGCAATACGTAAACGATACTGCCATCATCAGGCAAAATCCTAAAGTAACTGCGGTGAACAGTGCGATTGAAGTTGATTTAACCGGACAGGTGTGTGCGGATAGTATCGGATTTAAAATGTACTCTGGCGTTGGTGGACAAATGGATTTTATTCGAGGAGCTTCTTTATCAGATGGTGGTAAGGCAATTATCGCTATGCGATCCACTACAAAAACCGGTGTTACCAGAATTTCTGGTTTTCTTAATCAGGGGGCAGGTGTGGTAACCACCCGGGCGCACGTACATTATATAGCTACTGAATATGGGGTGGTTTATTTATATGGTAAAAGTTTGAAAGAGAGAGCAAAAGCACTTATTAGCATTGCACACCCTGACCATAGAGAGCATTTAAGTAAGATGGCTTACGAAAGAAAGGTTTAAATGTTGAAGATAGGCATTAGGGCTTGGGCATTGAGAACCTTAATTAATGCCTAATGCCTAAGACCTAATCCCCAATACCAGAAATATATTAGATTAGCTATTCAATTATTAATGAATGCAATCTTTAATTCCCAGGTCCTTAATGATGATTCGCCCCGCTGCATTTGGGTATAATCCTCAAACTGCAGGCAGCAATGCTTTTCAGAAAGAAACTACGAGGCAAAATCTAAGCGAAATAGCGGTTAAAGAGTTTGAAGAAATGCTTTCCCTGCTTCGTGCACACGATATTGATGTACATGTATTTGCTGATACAGATTTGCCAACTAAATCCGATGCAATTTTCCCTAATAACTGGATAAGTTTTCATCCTGACGGTAAGGTTGTTTTGTATCCAATGATGGCCTTATCACGAAGTGCTGAGAGAAGGTTGGATATTGTTGAAGCTCTAAAGAATAAATTTAAAGTAACTGAACTGATTGACCTGAGTTATTTTGAGAAGGATCAGAAGTACCTCGAGGGTACAGGAAGTGTTATTTTTGATCATACAAATAAATTGATGTATGCCTCAAGATCCGACCGCACAGATGAAGAACCGCTCAAGAAATTGTCAGAAATTTTAGACTATAGGTACATCTTGTTCAATGCGCTTGATGCCAATGGCAAAGCGGTGTATCATACCAATGTGTTGATGACATTGGGTTCAGATTTTGCCCTACTCTGTTTGGACGCCATACCTGATGAGGATCAGGAAGTGCTGCTTGATTGTTTGGCCCAAACGGGTCATAAAGTGGTGGCCATAAGCTTCGATCAGATGGGATTTTTTGCAGGGAATATGTTTGAGGTAGAATCAACAGCAGGACAGAGATTCATATTAATGTCAGATCAAGCTTACCGCTCATTAATTCCAGGTCAATTAAACGCACTTTCATTGCATCACGAATTACTAGCGTTTAAAATACCCACCATTGAAAGTGCTGGTGGAGGAAGTGTTAGATGTATGGTTGCAGGAATTCACTTACCTACATTATAAAATTTTTATTTGATTAAGCTGACATCAAACTAGTTTCATTTGATTTCTTATCTTTAGACAAATGTTATTTGTCTAAAAGTATGGAAAAGTATGATTTGGTCGTAGTTGGGGCCGGACCTTCTGGTTATGCAGCCGCTATGCGTTCTCTTGATTTTAAGAAAAAAACCTTATTAGTTGAAAAAAATAATGTAGGTGGTGCCGGGGTTACCAACGGTGCTCTTTCTTCTAAAACCTGGTGGGAGCTATCTCGTGAGACTGCTTCTTTCAGAAAAAATCTACATCGCTTCAATTTAAAAGTACCAAGTATTAATTACAAAGAAATTCAAGCGGAAGTGGGCCGGGCAGTTCTTGAACGTAAGTCTATGCTTGAAGAGCATATGGACCTGATTAGAAAATCAAACCACGGCAATTTACTCGATTTCAAAATTGGTACAGCCCGGTTGTTGAACCAAAACGAAATTGAAATTACAAACGGAGTAAATAAAGAAATTGTTTGGGCTGAATACATTGTGTTGGCAACCGGAAGCAGACCTCGTTATTTGCCAGAGCTACCCATTGATGAAAAAATGGTGATGACCAGCGAAGGCATCGAAAGCATGGAAGATTTCCCGGAGAGCATGGTGATTGTTGGAGCAGGTGTAATCGGTTGTGAATATGCCACCATATTCTCTGGTTTTGGAAAAACTAAAGTACACCTGATTGATAAAGGAGATCGCATTTTACCATTTGAAGATGAAGATGTGGTGCTTGTGATAGAACGAAACATGGAAAACAATGGCGTGCTTATCCATCGCAATTCCAAACTAATAAGGATGGAAATCAAAAATGAGAAAGTAGAGTATGAATTAGAATATACCGATGGAAGTAAGGAAGTGTTTCATGTAGATAAAGCGCTTGTATCTGTAGGGCGTGAACCTAACTACTTAGATCTTTGGACTGATAAAGTTGGTATTTCTATTTCTAAAAGAGGGATAGAAGACAATGATACCCAAACCAATGTTACCAATATTTATGCAGTAGGCGATATAACTGCTGATATCTCATTGGTTAACGTGGGAGAACTGGAAGGCCGCTATGCAGTTGAAAGAATATTCGGTAAACCCAGTCGCAAGCTGGTGTATGAAAATATAAGCACGATCATGTTTTTGAGTCCTGAAGTTGCCGGTGTAGGCATGAACGAAACAACGGCCAAAGAAAAAGGAATTGACTACAAAGTGGTTACCCTTGAATATGCGTGTATTCCCAGGGCAATTGCAAAGCGAAACACACAAGGGTTTATCAAACTCATGGTAACCAATGATAAGGAGATGAAAATTTTGGGGGTGAAGATTGTTGGCAATCAGGCATCTAGTGCAATTCAGGCAGTTGCCTTGTTAATTTCTATGGATAAGGGAATAGAAGAACTTGCTGAATGTGTACACCCGCACCCCTCTATAACAGAGGGGATACAAGAGTGTGTGAGAATGTTATTGGGGAAATCACTTTTTAAACCATCAGCCTTAACAGGCCGACTTTCTTGCCGTACATGTTGCAGCGGCATTTATGAAGACATTATTTTTTAAATGGCTATGCCATAACACTAATTAAACGTACCTGTTTAAGAAACGCGCCTAAAGGATAAAATGGCATAAAAACGTTTAAAATGCTTAAAAAATGCCCTTAATTTTATGTAGCGCAATATTTTGCTTAATTTAACAGTCAATTTTGAAAACTAAAAACCCAGAATTATGAAAGTAAAAGGAATGATTTCTTATTTAAAATACATCACCCTGGTAGCGGTGATGGGCTCGCTTTTTTTCTTCAGCGCATGCGGAGATGATGAAGAAGTGCCAACCCAAACTATTTGGGAAATAGTTAGT
>CAZVFM010000097.1:0-9683 GCA_964626095.1 uncultured Roseivirgaceae bacterium
TCAGTGTTGAAGTACTAGGTGTGCGAGAAGCAACGGCAGAGGAACTTGACCACGGACATGTGCATGGCCCCGGTGGACACCAACATTAATCAGAATTGCAAAAAATTTTATAAGGGCCTGCAGGCCCTTTTTTAATTGTACTTGTCTTTGGCATATACCAAAGACAAGTACATAACATTAACATCAAGCCTGATTGAAAGTAAAATGCTTATATTTGAACATCCATGAAAAGGACTAAAAACGTAATTACAAAAAATGGAATACTAAAATGGTTGGCGAAGACCATCTTAGTATTAGGCATAATTACGTTTTCAGGATATGTTTCAGAAGTAAGATTCAATAACACAGCATCGCCTAAGACTGAGTTAAAAGAAGTAAGGAGAGTTAGCTCAAAAAAGACTGTTTATTTCAAAACAGCTTGTAGTGAACTTAATGCTTCAATTCTAAAATTATATAATTCGCCAGAAAATTTTACTTCTTTTCTGCTTCATCAAGCCAGTTTGATAAATGTACAATTCCAAAGTAATTTTATAGCGCAGTCAAGCAAAGAACGCACTAAAGGTTATTTAATATATTACCGAACTCACAGCCCAGAAGAGTTCGACATTAAGCAACCAAGAGGATAATTCTTCCTCGAAAGCCTAAGGAAACACCTGGCTAATTTTTAAAACTCATTTTACATAACCATTCCTGTTACTGAACAGGAGAAACTTTTTACCAAATGAAAAAGGTTAAAGCAGTGCTACGACTTGTAGTCTTAGTGCTATTAATAATTTTAGCGACTTTTGGAATCGGAATAACTGGGAGTTTTTTACCCAACAACAGAGAACGGTATCTAGACAATGAAATAAAAACAGAGCAAGTAGACAAAAGAGAAGAAGAAGGAGAAGAAGAAAATGAATACAAAACAAAAAACTAAGGCAACATTGATCCGTCTGTGTAAGCACCCCCAAATAGTACAGTTTAAGAGTAGACAATTTTAATTCTAAACTGTATAAAGAAAAAGTGCTAACGGTTTTTGATCTTCAATAGAATTCCATCCATTTACTTAATGCCCGGCAAGTGTTTCTCTCTTTGTCCATAGCTCATACAAAGGATCACCCTTGCTGCTAAAACCGCTGTGATGCCAGGTATCGCCCTGTAAATCGAAACTAAAATCGAGGCTGGCTCCTACCCTATTGTTGTCGCGTGAGAAGAAATCGATATTTTCTACATAATTACCATCAACCGAAGTATACGTACCTCCGCCTGTTCCTGAGAATTGCTTGGTTTCAGTATTGTATGCAGCCCATTGAAAGCGCGTACCTGAAAGTATCTTCATTGTCTTGCGCGCACCGGGAGTGTATGGTTTTAGTTCATCTCCGTCTTTTCTTCCAGTAAACAACCATGCACCATGCAGCGCACCCGGCTTGCCATTATCCAGCATTTTCCAAACTGCCGATTTAGCGCCTGATTTTAACTGGAGTTCTTTCCCTTTTAAAATGATATTAACTTTTGTTTCACTACCTACTAAATCAGCATTTAAGGTATTGAATTCATCGGTATCAATCAGTACCTCATTTTCTAAACGCCACAATCCTCCACGCGCAGCTACAAAGGCATTGCTTTCTTTATCAAAGGTGCCCTCAGCAAAATACCTGCCTGCATTTATACGTACTGTTTTGTTCTTTTCATCACTGTACTCCCATGCACCTTGCAAATCCTTTTCATTAAGTGCTGCCTTATTGAACCAACTCATCATAAATGGAATACTGAGTAAGGTGAAAAAAACGGTGATTATTCTGGTGAGTTTCATGGCTAATTAATTTTGATTATGATTAAAAGTAAAAAATCCACCGGAACAAGTCCAGCGGATTTCTACAAATGGTTCAACTTTCACTAAACACGCCTTTAAAAGCGCTTTGGATAGCACATACTTAATGCCAGTCTTTATTTCTGGTTAACACTTAGCACAGGAACACCCGCATGGTATACCAAAGTCTCGGTAATTCCGATTAAATACTGAGGCGCCCTTCTCCTGTCGTGCGCTACCAGTGCAAGCCAGTCGGCCTTTACCTGATCACAATATTCAACAATACCCTTATGCAATTCTTTGTGGTTGTAAATTGCCTTCGACATTCTTATTCCTTTAAAATTACTACTGAATTTGTCCATCATTTCAATGGCCTGGGCTGTGTTCTTGAAATTGCCAGGTGTATTAACGAACAGCAGGTGTATGCTTGCACCAAGTTTTGCGGCCAGGTCTACTATTTGTTGAAATTCTTTCTTGATATTCTCTTCAAAATTTGATGCAAAAACAAGCTTCTTCCATTTCTTGTTGTTGTATTCCTTCTTAACAGTAAGGATAGGGCAACTAGATTGACGCATAGTCTTTTGAATATTTGAACCGATGAAGTATTCGTTCGACTCGTTAACTCCGTGCGAACCCATTACAATAAGATCAGCTTTATATTTTGCAGCTATGCTTGTAATTTGCTCATAGGGTGCTCCATGCACAACCATACTGCTTACTTTAGTATTTGCAAACAGTTTGCTCTTTTTTATGCGATCGAGTTTTATCTCGGCATCAACCGTAAGACCCAATGTTTCTGGATATTGTTGTCTTTGCGATACAGTCATGCTGGCCCAGTCAAGTCGAGTAAACACGCTATGAACCAAGGTAACTTCTGCGCCTGTTTTAGAAGCAATATCAACTGCAACGGCCGAAGCCTTTTGTGCATATTCTGAAAAATCGGTTGGAACAAGTATTCGTTTCATATAATTTAATTTTATAGAATAAATTCTGTTTTCATCTATTAATTTATCAAAGATCATCAAAAAAGGAACTTTGGTACATGACAAATGTCATATAACCCTTTGATTATTATCAAATAAAGGCATTGCAACAAGGTGCGCGATAAAAATTATGTAATTAAAGAGGCAAAAAGGGGCTCATTTGAGGCATTAAGGTGCGGCTGGCAAAAGTTTCCAAAGTTTATCGTAAACCAGCTCTCCCCGATCTATCATTTCCCGAATGGTTATATGAAAAAGCGTAGCATCCTCCGGTTCAACCTGACCCTCCAACTCATCCACACTTAGTGATTTTTGCCTGATCAAATTCATTATTACTATTCTGTACTCATCCATCAATAAGTGCTTCTCTGCCTTGCGTTGTTCTATACACACATCACAGTGGCCACAAGGCTGGCCCTCGTCTTCATCAAAATAGTTCAAAATATTAAGCATACGGCACTCTATGCTTTGCGTGGTATAGTCAATCATTGCAGTAATTCTGTGGGTAGCTTCTTTCTTGCGCTGTTCTAAAAATTTAACATTGAATTGCATCTTCTCCGCGTCTTGCCTTGGGAGCGTAAAGCTTAGTTGTGGTTTGTCTTTTGCCGGTTCGTAATGGAGTATTTGCAATTTATTGAGTTGTTCTAATACTAATCTTGCCTGAGGCAAGGTTTGCTGTAAGCTCTTTGCAAATTGTATATCGTTAAAATTTATATAACCGGAAAATATTTCGCCACCATACATGCGCAAAATGGTTTTTACAGGAAGATCGAATTTTTCGTTAGCCACTTGAAATTGGTACAACTTTCCTTTATCAATTAGGATATGCAAGCGTGAACCCCGATAAAAAGATTCGTTGAGCGCGATATAACCTTCTTCTTCAAGTCGTTTAATAGCGTACAAACAGTCAGCCGTTCGGTAATTAAACAGTTCTGCAAAATCACTTAGATCAAAATCAAAGGTCTCTCCTTGTGCACTACCTACTGCTAATTGAAAATAATTCGCAATGGATTGGTATACTTTTTTTAAGAAATCAACCGATGGATACATCTGTGAAATTCTAGACCGCAAAGTATCGGCATCCATTTCGTGAAAAAGTAAGACAGCATAAGAGGGTTGGCCATCTCGTCCTGCTCTTCCCGCTTCCTGATAATACGCTTCAACACTTTCAGGCATATCTGTATGAACAACTAGTCGCACATCTGATTTATCAATGCCCATTCCAAATGCATTAGTGGCCGCCATTACTCGGTGCTTACCCGTGAGCCACTCTTCTTGTCTTAACGCACGATCTTTCGCATCCATACCTGCGTGGTAATATGTACAACTAATATTGTTTAAAGTTAGCAGTTCAGCTATTTCAACACTTGCTTTACGTGAGCGTACATAAATCAATGTGCTGCCAGGTACTTTTGTTACAATATCCAAAAGCTTTCGCTCTTTATCTTCTGCTTTTCGAACAACAAAGCGGATATTGTCTCTGGCAAAACTCTGTTTAAAAAATGCTACTGACTTAAGCTGCAACTTGTCAATTATATCTTCCTTAACTTTTGTTGTTGCCGTAGCGGTAAGGGCAACAAACTTGAGTTCAGGTTTAAGATTTCTTAACTCAGGAATTCTCAAATAAGGGGGCCTGAAATCATAACCCCATTGCGAAATACAATGGGCTTCATCTACCGCTACAAATGAGACCTTCATTTTAGCAAAGCGTGCCAGAAATATGTCTGTTAGAAGTCTTTCAGGTGAGCAGTACAAAAATTTTATGTTACCATACACACAATTATCCAGCTGCACATCAATCTCTTGTTTACTCATACCCGAATAAATCGCAATGGCATTAATATTTTTTTGCTTTAGTCGAGATACCTGATCTTTCATCAAAGCAATTAAAGGTGTTACCACAATGCAAATACCTTCCATCATCATTGCAGGCACTTGAAAGCAAATTGATTTTCCTCCTCCTGTTGGAAGCAAGGCAAGCACATTGTTACCTTTGAGAATGGATGAAATTATTTCTTGTTGCAGGGGTCTGAACTGCTCATGTCCAAAATATTTTAAAAGTATTTTTTGCGAATCATCCATTTAGAAGGAATTATCTCACCACTTTACATCTTCCTTATTGAGAAAAGCAGCAATGCCTTTGCGGCAATCATCACTCGCACGCGCATCCGCATTCATTTGTGCAGCATACTGTAATGCTTCATTCAAGGATAAATCCTGAATGGAGGCGATCATGCGCTTAGTTACCTTCATGGCTTCTGTAGAATTAGCATTTATCAATGTATTTGCAAATTCATTTACTTCTGAACCAATTTTTTCTGGAGCAACAATACTATTTACCATTCCCAAGCGCATTGCTTCTGCAGCATCGACTAATTGTGCACTTAGCAATAATTGCCTTGCTTTTGAATCTCCAATTTTTCGGATGAGAAACACCATCACCAAAGCAGGAATAAAACCAATTTTAACTTCAGTAAAACCAAATTTTGCTTCGGGCACCGCAAAGCAGAAATCGCACACATTGGCCAGACCGCAACCACCAGCCAGAGCGGCACCCTGTACCTGTGCAATTACCACTTTTGGATGCATATAAATTTTAAAGAACAATTCTTTTAGGTGATTGGAGTCAGCAAAATTCTCTTCATAAGAAAAAGATTGTAATTTCTGCAGATATGCAAGGTCGGCTCCGGCACAAAAAGCCTGACCATTGGCTTTAAGTACGATGATTTTTACGTCAACTGCACTAGCTGCTTTATCAAATGCGTCCTTCAATTCCTGAATCAACTCTGGGCTGAGCGCATTGCGCTTCTCAGGGCGGTTGAGTGTGATGTAGGCTATCCTGTTTTGTGATTGGTAGGTTATTAGCGACATAAATTATAATTTAATGACCAGGGCACCTTGTTGTTTAATGTCATACAAGGGAATACCCAAATCTAAAGCTTCCTTACCGAGTTTACGGGATTGTTTGTAATTAATTGCCGGGCTTAATATCAATTGATCAAATGTTATTTTACCGCTGAGATCAGACAATTTGTGGTTCCAATCTCTATCAGGCACAACAAAATCGACTTTAATGTTTGTAATGGATTGAGGTGGGCTTTCTTTTAAAATCAATAGACTTTTGTTCTTCATTACAAGTAGACGCGCCCAAGGTAAATCGGATATTACCTCTGCACCTGCCTTATGTACGGTATGAACACTATTGGCCAAACGGTTGGGTCGGATATGAAAACGCTGCCTTTCTTTATCCTGCCAATTATCCTGATCGGTAAAAAAAACTGCCGTTCCGTTTTCTATCCAATCAATAGCAAGTAACCCATTTACTTTATAAAAGTTTAGGGAAGCGGTAGTACGTACAGTGTAAAAGTGCTTCCATGTAAATACAGAAAATGCCATCACCAATACAAATGAAAGCTTAAGCCATATTAATTTCTTTTCAAAAAAGAAAATAACAATAAAGCCAATCAATAAAAGCAACAACCATGTTTGAAAAGTATCCAAGTATATATTATCAATTTTACTGTAAGGTAATGCCTCGATGGCGAAAACTATTTTGTTCAATGTCCATATGCATACTTCCATAATGCCACCTATAATTCCTGCCAAAGGCGGAACGAACGAAAGCATTAAACAAACTATTCCAGAGAGAAGTATGATAAACGCTGCGGGTATTACAAAGAGATTAGAAAAAAAGAAGTAAACCGGAAACTGATGAAAATATAACATACCCAACGAAAATGTGCTGAGCTGTGCAGCAAAAGCCACACAGGTAATTTTCCAAATGCGGTCCAACAACAAACTATGAGGCTCCCATAAATAGTACAATGACTGGGTAATACTTACAATGCCAATTACTGCAAGAAAAGATAATTGAAAACCTACCGACATGATGAGAAAAGGATCGATCAATAGTAGAATAAGCGCAGCTATTGCCAGGGTGTTGTAGATATTCTCTCCACGACCGGCTGCACGTGCCATGGCAAACAAAGAAAACATGGTGACTGCCCGCAACACAGATGCAGAAAGGCCGGTAACAAATGCAAATGCCCATAAAAGAAGCATGCTGGCTATCGCCTGAAGCCATTTTCTTTTTTCAAACCAGGAAATGCGTTTGAAAACAAAATTCAAAAGCAAATAAATAACACCCACATGCAAACCCGATACAGCGAGTACATGCATGGCACCACTGGCCGCATACGCCTCTGCCAAGTCATTATCGATGCCATCTCTTACACCCAAAACCAGGGCCTGTGCTATTACTTGTTGCTGCTTACCAATTATATGAGTATTTAATTTGTTTAAAGCCCAACTACGAACCAGTTGTGAATAATTGATAAAAATGTTTTGAGGATCGAATCCAATTTTTTGCCAATGCACATCTGTCAGAAATTGTTGATGATAAATATTCTTGAAACTTAAAAAACGTTTGTAATTAAACTCATGTGGATTAGCCGGACCTGCTATTACTTGTGGACTTCCCCGTATCAACAATATATCACCGTACTTTAGATTTGCAGCTTCAGAATTTTTTGAAAAATACAATAAAACTTTTCCACTTGATTTTTGCCAGGCTGTTGTTTTAATATTTAAGATTTCTCCTTCACTTTTGTAAGATCGTTCTTTTTCTTCCGGTTGCTGTATAATACTAATTTGATATGCCTGTATAGTTGAATTTGCCTTGCTGATATGGTCTTCAAGGTTTATCGCATGATGAAATTGTAGTCGTAAATAACCGGCAGAGAATGAAAACAAAATTACCAACAGGTATCCATAGCGCTGTAAAATGTTTCTTGTTAATTTATTGGGGTACAATAGAAAATAAAGCAATAGTGTTGAAAGCAAAGTTATCAACACTGCAGTTTGGGGGATGGTTTCACTTGAATAAATCGCAAACAGAACTCCTGCAATAAAAAACAAGCAAAACCTGAGCAAGGCATATGGTGTCCAGCTAAACATTGCTTTAAGTTAAGCCGATACCGCTAAATAATCAATGGGATCAGACCGGGGGCTGCCCTTCTTCTTTATTGTAGGCCGAAATAATATCGCGTACCAGGCGGTGCCTCACCACATCCTTATCTGTTAACTCAACAATTCCAATTCCTTTTACCCCTTTTAATATACGCATGGCTTCTTTTAAACCAGAGCGCTGCTTGTTGGGTAAGTCAATTTGCGAAATATCTCCGGTAATGATCATTTTTGAATCCGGACCCATGCGTGTAAGAAACATCTTCATTTGCATAGGAGTGGTATTTTGTCCCTCATCTAACAATATGAAAGCATTGTTCAGCGTGCGGCCACGCATATAGGCAAGCGGAGCAATTTCAATAATCTCACGCTCCATATAATACTTCAACTTCTCGTAAGGAAGAATGTCGTTTAACGCATCATAAATAGGCCTTAAGTAAGGATCAATTTTTTCTTTCAAATCGCCCGGCAAGAAACCAAGGTTCTCACCCGCTTCAACAGCCGGACGGGTGATGACTATTTTCTTAACAGTTTTTCCCTTAAGCGCTTTCACCGCCATGGCAACAGATATAAAAGTCTTACCGGTGCCCGCAGGTCCAATAGCAAAAACCAGGTCATTTTCCATCACTGCTTTTACCAATTCTTCCTGATTCGGACTCTTGGGTTTTAAGGGCATGCCCTTATTACCAAACATCACCACATTGTCTGTCTGGTCATCCGGCTTAATTAGTATCTGTTCTTGTGTGATATAATCCTTCACATTATCCTGCGTTACCCTACCAAAACGGTGATAGTGGGCCAATAAGGCTTCAAGGATATCGCTGATTTGAACAATCTCATCCGTATTGCCTTTTATGCGAATTTCATTTCCCCTTGAAACGATACGACTCTTGGGAAATGCCAGCGCAAGCGCATCGATGTTCTTGTTTTCAATTCCCAAAAAATCGGGTAATGATATGTTGTCGAGTGTAATTATCTTTTCGATCAAAGAATTAAGAAATTAAAGAATACAAAATGTGTTAAAAGTATTTACTTTGATATTGCAAAATTAATTTTTTAATCTGTGCTTCACAAAACATCCTTCAGGGACTAAGGGTTCAGTAATTTCCCTTGCCCATAAAAACTATGGCAATTATCACTCTTTTGACAGATTCGGGCGAAGCTGACCACTATGTGGCGGCCATCAAGGCCAGGATACTTTCTATCAATCCGGGGATAAAGATCGTGGATATTAGTCATCAAATACCCTCTTGCGACCTGGCCCAAGGTGCTTTTGTATTAAGGGCTGTTTTTAGAGATTTTCCTAAAGGAACCGTGCACCTGGTGGGGGTTCACGCCATTGGCCACAGAGGCGACCTGTACATTGCCACCCAAATAGAAGAGCATTATTTTGTTGGAACAGATAATGGTTTTTTCGGTCTCATCAGCGATCAGGCGGCACAAGGTGTAGTAAATATCAATAGCCTAAATTCCTTAGAAAGCACATTCCCCGAAAGAGATATTATGGCAGTTGCAGCCACCAAAATTGCTGGAGGCATGAAGCTGTCTGAGTTAGGGAAAGCCTTGCCCCATTTTAAACGAATGACTGACAGGCATGTGAAGGCTACAAAGAAGCAAATAGCAGGTCATGTTTTAAGGATAGATAATTATGGAAACCTGATGACCAATATCCCTAAAGAAGCATTTGATGTTTTAAGCAAGAACAAGAATTACAGTATACAATTCGGAAGAGAAGTTTTCAGGAGAATTAATGACAACTACAATCAAGTAGAGCCGGGAGAGGCTGTGGTTCTCTTCAATAGTTTAGGTTTTCTTGAGGTAGCAGTTAACCAGGGAAATGCTGCTGAGTTGTTTAATATGGTTTACGATAGTGCTGTTGTGATCAATTTTGATGAATAAATAAAAACTGATGTTAATAAGGATTGTAAAAATGCATTTTACCGAAG
>CAZVFM010000098.1:0-9558 GCA_964626095.1 uncultured Roseivirgaceae bacterium
TAACTAAAATTATTACACACATGAACACTTTAAAGAACAACGTACAGCTGATCGGCCGCCTGGGTAAAAACCCTGAAGTAAAAACTTTTGAAAGCGGTAAAACACTCGCCACTTTTAGCGTAGCCACCAACGAGAGCTACCGCAATGCCAAAGGCGAAAAGGTAGAAGAAACCCAATGGCACAATATTGTAGCCTGGGGCAAGCTCGCAGACGTAGCAAGCAAGTATTTAAAGAAAGGATCTGAAGTTGCGCTGCAAGGCAAGCTCATCCACCGCGATTACGAAAGCAATGGCGTAAAAAAATACATCACCGAAATCAGCGCGACTGAGTTGATGATGTTGGGCTCGAAAGATTAATCAGCCTGATTAATAAAGTAAAAACCGCTGACAGCAAGACTTGTCAGCGGTTTTTTATTGTCTTTTTTGAAAATCAAAATTGCGCCTCTGAATTTGTAATCCCAAAGGCTCCTGAATAGGATTCATTTTTCAATAGTACGCCAATGCAAATGACGAACAGCTAAGAGCAAATAACAAGAAATGAGATTGATACTGAGAATTCAAAAAGAGCTTCGGTTTTTCTCAAAAATTTCATCTATCTTAATGACAGGCAAACCCCTTATCAGTTTGACTTGAAAAAAAGTCCGTTGCCACCAGCATCCAGTTCCAATAGATTTATAAATTGTAAACTGAAAGGTTCTATCTTCGCAATACCGTTTGGTTATTTTGAACAGATATGATTGCAAAACCACCCACTGCTAATAGCCAAAGGCTATCAGAACAATAAACCGCACGCAACACTACCCAATGAAAAATAAGTTCATTAGCATTCTATTGTACATCCTGGCCGGAATGCTTCTCATCTTTGTGGGATTATTTGTTACACTATGGATGAAGAGTCCAGGAAAAGCAGAACCTATTACTGATTTAAAAGGAAACATTATAGAAGGAAGTATCTCGGTAATTGAAAAAATAGATTTAGGTGGTCAAGAGCAATTTTTAATTATACGCGGAACAGATATTACAAAACCAGTAATGCTATTTCTACATGGCGGACCGGGAAGTCCGGAGATTTCATTTATGAAACATTACAATACCAAAATTGAAGAAGATTTTGTGATGGTTTATTGGGAACAAAGGGGTTCTGGAAAGTCGTATTCAACAAATATATCCGTTGAAAGCATGAATATAGCACAGTTCATTTCAGACACACGAGAGCTCAGTGAGTACCTGGCTAAACGTTTTAGTCAGGATAAAATCTATATAATGGGGCACTCATGGGGCTCGCTACTTGGTCTGTTAACTGTTCATCGGCATCCAGAACTTTTTTATGCTTACTTAGGTGTCGGGCAAGTAGCCTATCAATTCAAGGGGGAACAACTGTCATTCGAATGGGTTAGGGAACAAGCCCTCGCGCGCAACGATATTGAAGCTACAAAAGTTTTGTCCGAAATGAGTTTCCCTGATTCACTTGGCAGCAAGGACGAATGGATGAATTTCTTAATGACTGAAAGGAGCTACGTAATGAAATATGGAGGCGCTATGCGAGGTATTTCAGGAATGTGGCCAATGATTAAAATGGTTCTTAATACTTCCGAATATACCATTGCAGATAAATTTAACTACATGAAGGGTAACTTATTCTCTATTGAAAATCTTTGGATGGATGTAATCACAACGAATTTGTTTGTTGAGATTGACAGCTTACATATTCCTGCATATTTTTATCATGGAATACATGATTACCAAACCCCGCATGCCATTGCCAAAGACTTTTATGATCAACTAAAAGCACCAAATAAAGCATTTTTCAGTTTTGAGAATTCCGCGCACAGTCCAATTATGGAGGAGGCTGAAAAATTCAATTCTTTAGTTGAGCAGGCAGTAAAGGAAAATCAATGAAGTCAAAAATAAACACCCGTACCTATTACACAAAACCGAACAGGCCAGTGTTCATGAATGAACATTTCGATTAAGTTATCGTTTGCTGCTGTTTAACTGTTCTACTTTCTTCAATGGCACATTTATTGAATTGCTTTTGTAATTCAGGTAGTATTTACACATCAAGCCTACATGCAGCACCTATCTTCCTTTTTCCTCTTTGCTTCTGGAGTAGAGATGAAACTATTAAACGAATGCCCTTCAGATAAAAGCAAATACTTGGGCATCGGTGCAACTATATTTTTTACAGGAGTTTTTGCAGCACTCGCAGCTGGTTATGCCTTGCATACTGTGTTTGAGAATATTTGGCTGGCTGCTGTATTGGGCACATTGTGGGGATTGATGATTTTCAACCTTGACCGCTATATTGTTTCAAGTATGCGCAAGGAAAACAGAGCAGTCAAACAAATAATAAGCGCAATCCCTCGATTGATGTTGGCGCTTGCCATATCGTTGGTTATCGCTAAACCCTTGGAACTTAAAATATTTGAAAAAGAAATTGAATCTGAATTGGTCGTGATGGAACAACAGACCTATGCAAGGCAAGAAGCCGAAACCAGATCAAGATTTGAACCATCCATACAGCAGATAAAAGAGGAAATTGATGTGCTAAAAAATGAAGTGAACACCAAATTATCTCACCGCAACGCGCTACTGCAGGCTGCTCAACAAGAAGCGGATGGTACCGGAGGCAGTATGAAGAAGAACCTGGGACCTATTTATAAGTTAAAGAAAACTAATGCCGATAGGGCCGAAAATGAATTACATCAATTGACAGAACTTAACGATCAAAAAATTACCAATCTGGAAGCTCAAAGAAATCAACTGCAAACATCAATGAACGTCACACTAAACAATCTAGAAAAAAATAAACCTAACGGTCTAGCTGCACGACTGGAAGCACTCAGCCGACTAACAGACCGAAGTGCAGCTGTTTGGTGGGCCAATCTATTTATCATTATACTTTTTATCATCGTTGAAACTTCTCCAATCATAGTAAAGCTCATTTCGAGAACTGGACCTTATGATAACCTATTGCGAATAACCGAATATCAGTTCATTTGCCGCGAAACTGAAAGCGTGGCTATTGCAACAGCCGAAACAAAGCAAAGAACAGCCCATCTGGGTAAAATAGAAAAATTATATGTGAGCAATAAACTTGATACAGAGATTAGCTGAAAAATCAAAGTAATCGGTAGTTAAATGAATTATTCAAATGCGCAAAAATATTTTAAACATAAAAATATATTAAACTGATCGATCAGTGGATTTTATTAAATTTAAAGCCAATGTAACTTAAAGAAAATGAGATTTCTGACTATCATATTAGTCCTTAGTCCCCTATTAATTTTCTCTCAGGAAAAGTCCAAAATTTTGACATCAGATATTCAAAATTTTTGGGTGGCCTATGACAACCTTTCAAATGCATTAACAAAAGAAGACAGCGTTAATACAGTTCAAAGAGATTATATTGATAGGGCTTCACCGGCATTCAGAAAATTTATTCGTTTAAGAAACCTAAATGCAAGTGAATATGTAAATATTATTGCATTATATCCCAGATTTTGGAATTCGATCAGACCACTAACTGAAAACATAATTTATAGGGAAGAAGAAATTCAAGAGTTATTGAATAATTTCAGTACTCATTTGCCTGACTTTAAAAGACCTGATATTTGTTTCGCTATAGGAAATATGCGAACAGGTGGCACTACTTCGAAAAATCTCATTTTAATAGGCACCGAAATATCAGCAGCCGACTCAACAGTAGACAAATCAGAACTAAAGACCTGGCAAAAAAATGTAATTGGCAATACGGGCAATATCGTATCTATGGTTGCCCATGAAACTGTTCACACACAGCAGTCAGGCTTTAGAGTATTAGAATTTTTTAGTCTTGTAAAACACAAAAAACTAAGACTTCTTAATATGGCTATTGTCGAGGGGAGTGCAGATTTCATTACAAGTCATTTTCTTGACCTCAATATTAACCGAAAAATACATCAATACGGAGCAATACATGAATGTGATATTTTGAAATCATTTAAAGAATCTATTGCACTAAATCCATTTGATTATTCCAAATGGCTATACAATGGATTGACAGCAAAAGATGCCCCGGCTGATTTAGGTTATTATGTAGGGTATAAAATTACAGAAGGTTTTTACGCTAACACTGAAAACAAAAAAAGTAGCCTAAAAACCATCTTGAGAAGAGGTCAGTACAAAAAGGTTTACAAAAATAGTGGGTATGCAGACAAAACCTGTAATTAAATTCTATTAACCACCAATTTATAACTGGAACATTAAGCTCATAAATCTGCCGAAATAAACTGGGCTACGGGATTAATAAATCACAATTTGTTGAAAAATTGAAACACAAAATTACTTTTCAAAAATTTTAATTAAATGCTAGTTGTTGTGATAAATGAGCTAAATTTTTTTGTTAATCAGCAACAATTTGCTTCATAGGAAGCTTAAAATGGAAACTACTTCCTTTGCGATAGACACTTTCTACCCAAATTTTTCCTCCGTTTAATTGCACGAAGTGCTGGCAAATCATTAAACCTATACCCGCTCCCTTCTCATTTCGCGTACCGAGAGTCGAAAATTGTAAATCATTAAAAATGCGATGAATATACTCCGGGGGAATTCCAATACCCGTATCTTGAACAGTCACCACCGTAAATCCTCCCACTGATTTTGTGCGCAGGTTAATGCTATCTCCGGCACTACAAAACTTAATGGCATTGGTAATCAAGTTACGCATGATCAACTCTACCATATACGCATCAGCAAAAACTTTTGTGCCGGGTTCAATCTCATTATTCAATGAAATATCTTTACTAGCGGCAGACTTCTCAAATAGTAGAAATTTATCAGTTACCAATTCATAGAGGTCAAGTACCATAGGACTCACACTCACACCCTGCATCTGGCTTCTTGCCCAATACAGCAGGTTATCTGTAAGGTCATTTATCTGGCTAATATTTGCAGCAACAACAGGCAGGTTTTTACGAAACTCTTCTATTGAAAGCAAATTATTATTAAGCAAGTTTACCATTTGCTCAAGATTGTTGAACGGTCCGCGCAAATCATGCGAGACAATCGAAAACATCAGGTCTTTAATTTGATTAGATTTTTTTAACTCTTCCGTTTGTTTGGTTAGCACTTCTTTTTGCCTGTTGATCTCCTCATTTTTTTGTATAAGCTCGGTATTGATTTTTTTAAAATTACTTCTGCTGACAATAAAAAATACTGCAAAGACTATAAGTGCCAATAGCAAAGCGTATAAACTATACTTTTCCATTTGCGCTTGCTCCAATTGCTGTTCTTGTATTAAACGATCTCTGCGCAATAATTCATTTTCTTTCTCTCGTTTCTCTGCCTCGAATTGTTCCTTCATCAAAGTAATTTGTCTGAATTTCTCTTGAGAAAACAAAGAATCTTTCAACTCAGAAAACAATTGATAGTTTATGTGTGCCTGGCGGTAATCCTTTAACTGCTCGTGCATTTTTGAAATATTGAGATAATTGTCTTTCATTATCTCTTTGTAATCTTGAAATGTTGCCATTTCATTGCTTTCGCTCGCGTATCTCAATGCAGCTACATAGTCGCCTTTGCTCGCCAACGCTAAAGAAATATTTTGTTTAGCATAAGCCACCCAGTAGTACTCATCATTTTGCTCGGCCAGTGTTAATGCACTATTGAAGGCATTGAGTGCTTTTTCATGCTCGCCCATTTTATTGTATATCTTACCCAGCCTGTTGAGGTTAAGTCCAAGTCCACCCATATTAGCTTCCTCCATGTACTTGTCTGTAGACTTTTGGTAATAGTACAATGCGGAATCATACAAACCTGCGGCTTCCATGAATTTGCCCATATTACTAAGGGAATAACCAATAGCTGAATGATCGCCTGACTCCAAGCCTTGTTTTACCGATCTTCTGAAATAAAATAGCGCTTCATCTTTTTGTCCCCAAGAATCATAAATCAGACCAATATTTGAACTCACAAGGCTCGAGAATTTTACCATTCCTAATCGATCAAAAAGATCAGATGCTCTTACGTAGTACAACATTGCTTTTTCATAATTTCCCAGCCCCCATAAAACAGCTCCCTTGCTGTTCAAAGCCATGCTTAATAATCTACCTGTGCGCACATTTGTAGAATCCACCTGCCACACCATTGATGCGAGTTGAATCGTTGAATCATAGTACTCAAGACTTTCTCCCAATTTTCCCCATTTCCAATAGAAGTAAGCTATGCTGTTCAAGGTCCTGGACATTTCCACTTGAAGTGCAAAAGCATTTGAATAGGTTCCAACGATTCTTTTTTGTATTCCAAGTGCTTCATTTAAAAATGCTAAAACCTTTGCGTATTCTGACTGATGAAGTTCATTATGTATCTGTCCACGCAGTCTTAAAAGTTTGGAGCGCGAAAAATCATCTCTATTTTTTTCAGCCAACTCAATTCCATCTAATATCACTTGTACGGACTTTTCGGATGGTGCTTGTTCATCGTATAATTCGGCTAGTTCAATATATAAACGAAGTTTTAACGTATCATTGGTTTCATTCATCAATTGAACTTCTAGACGCTCAATCTCTTGCCCTTGCGCCACCAATACAATTGAGTGAGCCACAAGAAATAAAACCAACAAGCACCTGATTAGCATAAAAAAGGTTTACTGAATTTAGATGATTCGAAGCAATGAATATAAAATTTTTTCTGATCTAAAGCCTATGCCCATCAGAAGTAAGTCAAAAAGTAAATACCTGCAATTTCTTCCCGGCAATATTGTACAGCGTATACTTCCCGGAATTTTCTGAAAATGTAACTGCAGGTGCTGCTACGCTTTCGAATGGTTGAAGGTTAACCAGCACACCTGATTGATCATAAACATAACTTAACTCCTGCTCTTTATCTGTAACAGTATATATTTTTCTGCCAGAACCAAAGTCATAATACTGAACAATTAGTGGAGCATTACTAATATAATCTTTCTGAAATATTTCTTTCCCGTTTTCGTCCAATAATGCCACTCTACCTCCTTCTTGCCGACTGATAATAAATGATTTTCCCTGTCGCTCGGCTATCATTGTAAACAAGGCATCGCGCGATGGTTTATACAATTGTTCACGGCTTACCACCTGCCCATTCAGATTAAACTTAATGAGAATACCCTCTTTTGAAATTAGGGTAAAAAAAGTGTTAGCCTGATCAATACCCGGATTAAGATATAGGTCACTGTCTAAACGCGTATCAAGCATTAATGGAAAGCCACGTAAGCGCTCACCTCTTCTGTTGAAAACATATACCCAACCGCGTTCCTGCAATGCAATAATATAATCTCTTCCCCTAACTCTGTAATGTCTGGCTTCCGATGATAATCTTCCTTCCGTTCTGTTGGGCTTCCAGCCATCAAGATTGGTTCCAACTTTATCATACATAAAAATATCGCCTTGTTCGCTTGCAACTAACCAACGATAGCGCTTACTGTTATCGTAATCAACAACAGTTGCATACTCTAAAACGTTCGTAACATTCCTTATAGGATAATTTTCGATATAACGGCCAAGTCTGTCTACTAAATGGATAGCACCATCTTGAGTTGAAAAAAAATATTGCAGTTTACTATTGGTATAATAATCAACCTGCGTTATTCGGCTAACTATAGGAGCAGCCAGCGATAATTTCCAAAGTATATCACCCTTTGCTGAAACCAGGTGAAGCATAAATGTTGAGTCCTGTACTAGTACTTCAAAAGTATTGTCATTATGATTACGAGCAACAAACGGGTTGCTAATTATTTCATCAGGGAATATTGTTTCACGAACACTTGCAAGCCTTTGATTTTTCTTAATTAGCGAGCTGGCTTCAGCGTTGTGCTTCAAAACAACATTAGTAAAATATCTGTCGTCAACTCTGTTAAACTGAATAGCCATTTTTTCTATAGTCAAAAATTCTTGCTGATATTCATCTGCAAAAGTTTTCCATTTCGCCTTCAGTTTAGGCAGCATGATATTCCATGCCCGACCTGTGTTGATGTAAACACTGATATGTGATTCATTAAGCGTACTTTCAATAAAACTATTCCAGGCAACCGAATGTCCCCATGTATTTTCAGAATCAACATCATTGAGCAATGATTTTAATCCGTCAAGATTATCAGATAAAACAAAGTAGTCATCAATCAAAGTGTAATAAGTTCTTTCAAATCCACCAAAGAAAGTACCGAATAGCTTTTGTGGAAAATCTTTAATACCAATTTCCCTTATTTGGTACTCTCCAAATACATCTACAAAAACACTGTCTTCAGTAGCCAAGCTTATCCGGTCTGCCAATGAATTGAACTGATTTAGCCCTTCATTTACTTCTTTAGCCTTAATGTAAACTATATGTTGCGCATTCGATCCATACAATTCGGCAACACACAACGACACTTCGGGTCCAACCCAATTGTAAAATCTATTAAGATCAAAATTATATTTTGAAGAAAATTTTCTGGCAGAATCTAACAATGCCGGGTAATGATTTTTCATATACAATGTTAGCTCATCATTAAAAAGCTTCATGTCGCTCACACCAAAGTGTGCGATTAATGCCGCACGTGCTGGAATATACCTCTTTACACCAAGTAAATTGATTTCTTGTTTATCAAAAAGATTTAGGTAGTCTTTTCCCTTACCTTTTGACACGGTGAATCCATCCAGCACCAGGCCCTGCGGAGTAATTTTAACATCAAGCAATGATGATTTTCCAAATGCTTTGAAATTCTCAAAAGTCCTTAGGTCCTCAGTATATAGCCCAAACCATTTGAACATTTGATCAAGGTTGAAGTATAAATTACCTTCATCATTCTGTAGTCTTGGAAGTTTAGTTAAATCATTATTAACTTGAAAAAAACCAGAACGATTTTCTGCTGTAATTGTCCGAACAACATCTTCAATCAGGAATGCAGTTTTGCTGCAAACGAAATAATCTTCGTAAAGTATAAATGAAAGCAAACCACTCCCCTTAGTAATTTCTTTAATTTTAAAACCTTCATAATTCCGCTCAGCTATTGAATACTTCTGCGATTCCAGAGTACTTAACAGCTTGGTTAATACTTTTCCATCGTCCTCATTTAGCTTTATGTAATACACAAAATCGAAATCTTCCTTACTTATGATATGCATGGAGATCAGCACTGCTTTATTATCGATGAAGCTTTTATCGAGTCCTTCAGCTATTAAGGTGTCAATGCCACTAAATATACTTTCAATGTTTCTATTAAATGAAGTCGATAAGAAACTTTTACCAATTGAAGATCCCTTCCATTTACTAAATTTCTCATTGATTTGTACGCCCTCATATACCATTGCCGCATTTGAGGGCACAAGCATTGATAGGGTAATTGTAGGTTTGTTGGCTATTTTTTCATAAACAAAATAAGCGCCAACCATCAAGACGATTAAGATAATTGTAAGGATTAGTGGGGTATTTTTCACAAATACAAAAATGAATATTTAATTGATAAATAGTAAAGCATTTTCTACAAGCGACATTGTTCACACCTCTTTCTAAACAAAAAAACCCCTGACGCTATCGTCAGGGGTTTAATTAAATCAGGCAACGA